>JAFADM010000226.1 GCA_023424865.1 Bacillota bacterium
AAGAGCTATTGGTAACGGAACAACGTACAACGACAGTGATGAGTCCGCCTTGTCTGTAGATTATAACTATACCGTTGCACTGGACATTCCGACAAACATCGGATGGGATCAGGCGGTTGAAGGCAGAGCGACATGGGCTGCTGTAACCAATGCAAGCGGCTATAACCTTCAGTAGTATAAGGATTGAACGGAATATGGCGAACTGACAACGGGAGTTATCGGAAACTACTTTGACTTTGGTTCAACCCTAACAGAACCTGGTAGTTATACTTTTAAGATAAGAGCTATTGGTAACGGAACGGAGTATACCGATAGTGATGAATCCTTCCAGTCAGGAGCCTACATCTATACTCTCACACTGGACATTCCGACAAACATCGGATGGGATCAGGCGGTTGAAGGCAGGTCCACATGGGGTGCTGTAATCAATGCTGACAGTTATACTCTGCAACTCTACAAAGATGGAACAGAGTATGGCGAGCTGGTAACAGGAATAATCGAAACCTACTTTGATGTTACTACGGTGATAACAGAGCCTGGAAGCTATACTTTTAAGATAAGAGCTATTGGTAACGGAACGGAGTATACCGATAGTGATGAATCCTTCCAGTCAGGAGCCTACCTCTATACTCTCACACTGGACATTCCAACAAACATCGGATGGGATCAGGCAGTTGAAGGAAGAGCTACATGGGGTGCTGTAACCAATGCTGACAGTTATACTCTCCAGCTCTACAAAGATGGAACAGAGTATGGCGAGCTGGTAACAGGAATAATCGAAACCTACTTTGATGTTACTACGGTGATAACAGAGTTTGGAAACTACACCTTTAAGGTCAGAGCTATTGGTAACGGATCAGCGTATGTCAACAGCGATGAAAGCTCTTTGTCAGTGGCATACACCCATGCTGCTAAATTGGAAGTCCCCGGACGTTCCGGATGGAGTGATTCTATTCCCGGAAAAGCCGAATGGGATGCAGTAGACAATGCATCAAGCTATACCGTACAGCTGTATAAGGACGGTGTACCTCATAGTGAGCCTGTAACGGGTATTACATCCAACTACTTTGACTTTATCCCATTCATGACGGAACCCGGAAGCTACACCTTCAAGGTAAAGGCCATAGGTAACGGAACGGAATACTCTTACAGTGATGAATCTTCTGCCAGTGAGGGATTCAAGGCCAACAACGTTTCCTTCGTCAATAATTATGGCGGTTCGGATACAACGGTTTATACGACGCAGGTTGTACTAAGCGGCAATAAAGCCACAGCACCTGTACGCCCCGTCAGAAAAGGCTATATCTTCCGTGGATGGTATGCCGACAGCAATGGTACCGAGCCTTGGAGCTTTACAAACAATGAGGTAACCGAAACCACATCAATCTATGCAAAGTGGACAAGTGCATTCTTTGTAAGCTATGGAAGCGATAACGCCGCCTCGGGCGTAACGCCGACAGACAATACCGAATATAGCGAAGGCAGCCTCGCTACGGTAAAAGGGAATACAGGAAGCCTTGCCAGACCTGGTTATACCTTCTCAGGTTGGAGCTATAACAATGTGAACTATACTCCCGGCATGACACTACCCGTACTGGACGACATAAGCTTCACACCTGTATGGACTGCCCAGATTAGCTCCTATAAGGTAAGCTTTGACAGAAATTATATAGGTGGAAGCACTTTGGAGCAGACCGGCATAACGTTTGGCTCTACTCTGGTGAATCCTGAAGCGCCTGTTCGTGAGGGATATACCTTTACCGGCTGGTACAAGGAGGCCTCCTGTGTTAATCGCTGGAATTTCAGCCTTGATGCCGTGAAGACCAACATTACCCTTTATGCCGGATGGGTGGCAAACACCTACAGTGTTGCTGGTACGATTAGGAATGATCAGTTGCCGAATCCCGCACCTGTCGCCGGTATTACCGTCAAGGTTATGCAGGGAGCCGCACAGCTTGGAGCAGATATCACCACGGGTGAGGACGGCAGCTTTACCCTATCGGGTCTGCCTGAAGGTATCTATAATCTGGTGATTTCTAATGGTGAAAAAGAAGTAACCGGCTACTTTACCCTAAGTGGAGGCAGCTATTCCTTCGGTACGATTACATTCCCGAGCGGAAATAAAAGCTCCAGGCTTGACGTGAAAGGCGCTGATACACCCAATGTTGTTGTTGACGGATTGCATAGCCTGTTCAATGAAGACACCTCAAATACGGAGGATTACAAGGGATATACCGCTGAGGACCGTCAGACGATAAACGACGGTGGAATAGTTGAAATCAGACTGACTGTGCAAAAGAACGACAACTCGGAAAATAAGGCCATGGTACTAGCTCGGATGGACACTGACGGTTACGTTTCCGAAGCAATTTTGGATGTGGACCTCATAAAAACCTCCACAAAAACAAATGACGAAACCAAAATAACAGCCGTAACGGAAACGGAAACTCTTCTAAAGATTATTATTCCTCTTTCCGCTCAGGTTCAGGGAAAATCGGGTTACGTTCTCTACCGTGCCCACGGTGCCGGCAGCGACGTTTCGGTGGACGCAATCACGACAACCCCCAATGATAAAGGCGAGTACATTGAGGTTAGCGGTGATAAAAAGCAGATTACTGCCTACCTGCGCTACTTCAGCACCTATGTGGTTGGGTATGAGAAGGATAAGATTGCAGATGAAAATGAAACGAACGGATCCGGCTCTTCCTCGACGGTGAGTTTCACTGTTACGGCATCGGCAGGAGAGGGCGGCAGCATCAGCCCCAGTGGCAATAGCAGTGTGGTAAGAGGACAAAACATAACCTATACCGTTACTCCAAATGACGGATATGAAATTGCAGACATACTGGTAGATGGTATCAGCGTAGGAGTTATGTCCAGCTATACCTTCTCGGGAATAAGCTCTGCCCACACCATTAAGGCTGAATTTAAAAAACGAACCGGAGGACTACCCTATTACTTGGACGAAAACGGGAAGAAGGTATTTATCGGTTTCTCGGCTGAGTTTGACGGTGAGATGAAATACCTTGCCCCGGCAGATACAACGGTATTGTTTGAAGACAATAGCAAGGACTTTAGCGATATTAACGGGCATTGGGCCAAAGCCTCAATCGATTTTATTACCCGGCGCGAAATCTTTGTGGGTACAGGCGGAGACCTATTTGCGCCCAATGATGGAATGACAAGAGGTATGTTCGCGGCAGTAATCGGGCGTTTGTATGAGAGATCCTTTGGTGAACTGGTCCTTTTAGAGAAAAATCCCTTTACGGATGTCGCAAGTGGTTGCTTCTATGAAAGGCAGGCAGCATGGGCTTCAGAGAATGGCATTATCTATGGTATCGGCCACAATAAGTTTGACCCGGACAGAAAAATTACCCGCGAAGAGATGGCAGTCATCCTTTACCGCTTTGCAAAATTCATGGATACTGCTGCCAATGTTGAGAACAAACTCTTGAAGTATACCGATGCCTCACAAATTTCTTCCTGGGCGGTTGAGGCAGCTGCATATTGTCAGGAAACAGGGCTTATAGCGGGAAATAGCGTTGGAGGCTTTGCTCCAAAGAATACTGCAACAAGAGCCGAGGTTGCTTCCCTATTGGAGAGATTCGTTAAACTGGTGCTTAACCAATAAATAGGTTAAACCAGTAAACTCCAGGAGCTCCCGGTTTTAAGAAAAGTAAAATAAAATTGCCTGCGGCAGATGGGATATTGAATCCACTGCTGCAGGCATTTTTATTTGAATACGAGCGTTTATCCGTGCATAAAGGCTATGATTTATGGTGGGACGATACTTCCCGGTGGAATAAGGACGTTCCTTCCATTCCTGGGCTCAGTTGCTTTCAGCCTGCGCCTTTAAAAGCTCTGCATGCTCGGCTTTGATGGAGGCAAGAAGTTGTAGATCCTCCAAAAGGTCCAGTGCCGTATAGCTAAGGACCTTTGCACCCAGGAGTATGGAGGATAGCCCCTTCTCCGAACGGGAGGCTGCTTTCATGTCCTCACTGTGGCCTGCCACAGGCGTATCGCTGATAACGATATGGGGATGGATAACAGGAATGACCTGAGAGACGTTTCCCACATCGGTGGAGCCCTTGGCCCCTGTGTCTTCATGGGGGACCGCTGTCTCTCCGAATAGTGCCAGATTCTTTTTGTAAAGAGCGTCAAAGGAAGGGGTGGGGATAACGTTGTCTATGCGGTTCTGATAGGGTTGGAGCCGGCCTGTTGCCCCTGTTGCCAGTGCAGCCCCTTCTACTATCCGCGTCACCTTTTGGTACACTTCCTCTAAAACGGGTGCGGTGGCCGCTCTTAAATAGAATTTAGCCTTAGCGTAGTCGGGGACGATATTGGGCGCGCTGCCGCCGTGGGTTATAATGCCGTGAATACGCACATCCGTGGTAAGATGCTGGCGCAGTGCGTTAACGGAATTATACACCTGGATAAGGGCATCCAGGGCATTGATGCCTTTTTCAGGGACAGCGGCCGCATGGGCCGACTTGCCCCAGAACTCGATATCCACCGGGGCGCAGGCCAGAGCTTTGCTTGTGAGCCTGTGCTTTCCGCTTCCTGGATGTACGCAAAGAGCGGCGTCCACATCCTTAAAAAAGCCTTCCCGGACAAAGCTTCCCTTGGCGCTTCCGTTTTCCCCGCCTTCCTCGCCGGGGGTGCCGTACACACGGACCTCTCCGCCGGTTTCATCAATAACCTGCTTAAGTCCTACCCCTGCCAGAAGGGAGGTGGCTCCGAAGAGATTATGACCGCAGCCGTGGCCAAGTCCTTCCAATGCATCGTATTCCGCAAGAAATACTATAACAGGTCCCGGCTTTTTTGAACGGTAGGAGGCGGTAAAGCCCGTCCGGTGGCCCGCCACATCGGTTTGTACCTGGAAGCCGCTTTCGGCCAGCTGATCCGAGAGCCGCTTGCAGGCATAAAACTCGTAATTGCTTACCTCCGGCCTGTCATGAATATCCAATGCAATTTGTTTATAGGTATCTCCTACGGCATCAATGTAGGCCGCTATTTTTTCACGTCTGCTCATTTTAAAATCCTCCTGAATGATTCTATTATTTAATACTTACATTAAAATTGATCTAAAATCGATCTTATATATAACTGAAAACCTGTCAATGCAGGTTCAGCTTTCTTCGATCACATAAAATTTCCCAGCTCGTCACAGGCGGCATAATGGTTGGGTGAAATCTCCCGGAGAGTGTAGGGCGCTTCCTCTCTTGATACCGGCGAGTAAGGAATGCGCCGCCGTTCCCGCTCAAAACGAGGATCGGGAAGGGGAATGGCGGAAATGAGACTTTTGGTGTAGGGATGGGCAGGGTGACTGTAAATTTCATCTGAGGGCCCCACCTCTACCAGCCTTCCCTTATACATGACGCCGATGCGATCGGATATGTATTTCACCATGGACAGGTCGTGGGCAATAAAAAGATAAGTGAGCTTTTGAGTTTGCTGCAGCTCCTTGAGAAGATTAACCACCTGAGCCTGAATGGAAACATCTAAAGCCGAAATAGGCTCGTCGCAAACAATAAAGCTGGGACTCAGGGCCAGGGCCCTGGCAATGCCCACACGCTGGCGCTGCCCTCCCGAAAATTCATGGGGATAACGGGAAGCGAATTGTGAGCTTAAACCCACCAGATTCAGAAGCTCTGCCACACGCTCATTACGTTCCTTTTGGGATGAAGAAATGCGGTGAGAATCCATGCCCTCGGCCACAATATCCCTTACCTTTTTACGGGGGTTTAAGGAGGAATAAGGATCCTGAAAGATCATCTGGACCTCCTGCCGGAAGGCCATTTGTTCCTTTTTATGGCTGATTTGAGAGATATCCCTGCCCTTATAGCGGATAGTGCCGGAGGTAATATTAAGAAGCTTGACTATCATGCGTCCGGTAGTGGTTTTTCCGCATCCGGATTCCCCCACAAGGCCAAAGGTTTCGCCTTGCCTTATGGAGAAGCTCACCTGATCCACAGCCCGTGCATTGGCTCTGGCAGTGGGGTAAATATGGACAAGGTTATTTGCCTCCAGGATGATTTGTGCCTCAGGCATTTTTCTTCACCCCCTCAAAATAGTGCTGCCTGCGTTTTTCCAGAAGCTTGGGCGGAGCTGCCTTGGGGGCTCTTGGATCCAGAAGCCAGGTCGCCGCATAATGGGTTTCGCTTACCTTAAAGAGCGGTGGCTCATAAAGTTCGTCCACTGCCAGGGCATAAGCATTTCGAGGGGCAAAGGCGTCTCCCTGGGGAAGAGAAAGAAGATTGGGGGGAGAGCCGGGAATGTTGTAAAGAGCGGTCATATCCTCGTCCAGAGAGGGCATGGACTGGAGAAGGCCCCAGGTATAGGGGTGGCGGGGATCATAGAAAACCTCGTCGGATAGGCCGATTTCAACAATTTTCCCTCCGTACATCACGGCCACTCTGTCGGCCACATTGGCCACCACGCCCAAATCGTGAGTAATAAAAATAATGGAGGTATTAAGCTTTTTCTTTAAATCCTTGAGCAAATCAATAATCTGGGCCTGCATGGTGACATCCAGAGCCGTGGTGGGCTCGTCGGCAATAAGCACCTTTGGATCGCAGGCCAGTACAATGGCGATAACAATGCGCTGGCGCTGACCGCCTGAAAATTCATGGGGGTATTGCCGGCAGCGCCTTTCCGGTTCTTCTATTCCCACCAGCTTCAAAAGCTCCAGCATGCGCTTTCGTGCCTGGCTGCGGCCTACCTTGCGGTGAAGGGTTATGGCTTCTTCAATTTGCTTTCCTATCTTCATGGTAGGGTCCAGGGAAGTCATGGGATCCTGAAATACCATGGCAATGTCGTTACCTCGAATTTTTCGCATACTGCGCTCTTTAAGGGGCAAAAGATCTATACCGTCCAAAAGGATTTCACCGGAGTCTATGGATGCGTTTTTCGCCAGCAGCTTCATTAGAGCGCGGCAGGTAACGGTCTTTCCGCTTCCCGATTCACCCACAATGGCCAGGGTTTCCCCCTCCAGGAGGGAAAAGCTTACATCCCTCACGGCATGAACCTTCCCGGATAATGTAGAAAATGATACGGACAGGTTTTTAACCTCCAGCCGCACACGTGGCATAATCAATCCGCCCTTTCCATTTATGTATGTTAATAACAGTAAAACCTTTTCTGATTAACATCCTATAGATTAACCGTCCTCACTCTTTCATTTTTGGATCCAGGGCATCCCTCAGCCCGTCTGCCAAAAGATTGAAGGCCAGCATGATGACACACAAAATGACCGCAGGCAGCCACATTTGATAAGGATAGATGCGAAATACCTTATAGCCGCCGTTTAAAAGGGTTCCTAAAGAAGCGTTGGGTATTTTCATGCCTACCC
>JAFADM010000367.1 GCA_023424865.1 Bacillota bacterium
AAAAAACAAAACAGGATCAACGCTGGGTGCCGGGTGAAAGTGTTCCTGGTCAGGAAGCCGCCCCGGGAGTCGTGCGCAAGGTACTTGCCTATAATGAAAATTTGATGTGCGTGGAAAACCATTTTGAAAAAGGCGGCGTAGGCGCACTGCATTCACACCCCCATACCCAAATCACTTATGTGGTAAGCGGTAAGTTTGAATTTGAAATCGAAGGTGAAAAGCGGATTGTAAAGGCCGGGGATACCATGCTTAAAACGGACGGCGTGGTGCACGGCTGTATCTGTCTGGAGGCGGGGATCCTTGTGGATCTATTTAATCCCATGCGCAAGGACTTTGTGTCATAAGCACTCTGCTTTTACCAGTCCGCTTATACTTAATTTTAAGTTTGACTTAATGGGCGCTTACTCTAAAGCGCCTCATCAGCTTTAAACGCAAGGAGGGGATGATGATGGATATACGTTACAGTGCCAATCCGGGGGATGTTAAGCGTTATACCACGGAAGAACTGAGACGTGAGTTTCTTATAGAAAACCTTTACCGGGAGGATGAGGTAACCGCGGTTTACAGTCATGTGGATAGAATGGTTGTTTTGGGCTGCATGCCGGTTAAAGAGACGGTTTCACTGGATAAGGGCATCGATATCTGGGCCAATTTTGGAACCGAATATTTTCTGGAACGCAGGGAAATCGGTATCTTTAATCTGGGTGGAAAAGGCCGCATTACAGCCGATGGAACGGTTTATGAAATGGGCTTGAAGGATTGTCTTTACATTTCAAAGGGGACCCGCAAGGTGCATTTGGAAAGCGAGGACAGCCTTAGCCCCGCTAAATTTTATATGGTGAGCGCCCCTGCCCACAAGGCCTGCAAAACTACCTATATCGGCATCAGCCTGGCTGCCAAAAAGCCTCTGGGCGCGGTGGAAACAAGCAATAAGCGGGTTATCAACCAGTTTATCCATCCGGATGTCCTGGAAACCTGCCAGCTCTCCATGGGCCTTACGGTACTGGAGCCTGGCTCCGTGTGGAACACCATGCCTGCCCACACCCATGAGCGCAGAATGGAGGTCTACACTTATCTGGATATTCCGGAGGGCAATGTGGTATTTCACATGATGGGACAGGCCCAGGAAACCCGTCACCTTGTCATGCAGGAAGGCCAGGCAGTAATAAGCCCCAGCTGGAGCATCCACAGCGGCTGCGGAACATCCTGCTATTCCTTCATCTGGGCCATGGGCGGAGAAAATCAGGTTTTCAACGACATGGACGTCATACCTACCAACGAGTTAAAATAATTGAACTTTACCTTAGCCATGCCGGATTGCTTCAGCAGCTTCCCCAGCCTATTTATCGCATTTGGAAAGGCGGCATGAGGCTATCCGGCGGGGTTAAGCCGTCCAGGAAATAATCATGAAGCTATCCGGCAGGGTTAGACCTTCCAGGAAATAATCATGAAGCTATCCGGCAGGGTTAAACCTTCCAGGAAGTGAAATGGATGAAAGCGGGGATTTTAATGCTTATTCAAAAAGCCGAAAGGCATGATTTACAGGAAATATTGGACTTACAATATCTTGCATACCAAAGCGAAGCAAAGCTATTAAACAATCCTCATATTCCTCCATTAAAGCAAACTCTTGAAGAAGTTGAAAAGGAGTACCTTGACGGACTTTTTCTTAAAGCAGTGGATACGGACAACAGGATCTCAGGGTCAGTCAGAGCCTATTCAAAAGAGGGTACGCTCTTTATCGGCAAGCTGATTGTACGGCCTGATTTACAGGGCCAGGGAATTGGCACCCAGCTTCTTCATGCAATGGAAGCGGCCTGTCCGCATAAAAGATATGAATTGTTTACCAGCTCTAAAAGCGTCAGAAATATTAAGCTGTATGAACGTTTAGGGTATAAAATATTTAATGAAAAACCTGTTTCTGAAGATCTGAAATTTATCTATTTGGAGAAAATCATGTCGCTGTAAGCCTTAATAGTCCTTTTGTTCTGAACACCCCCATTTAAGCAGTACTGCAAATACTAAGTTAGCAATGTTTTTACCATTTTTTTATTGGTCTTTTATTGTTGACTTTTATTATCATGTTACCTATTAATGCTTTAGCACATGAAATGTTTTATACAGGTTCATCACCAAATTGGGTTGCAGTTCCGTTAATATGGGACTCAAGGAGTAATAGTAAAGCATATTTAAAGATGAATGGAGATTATTTATCCAGTGATTACAGTGATGAATTTTTAATAGTATCTTATGCATGGCAAACCGCTTCTAGTAAAGTTTTAGTTGAAAGAACTTCATTTAGCGATTCAAACATAGATTTATCGACCGCAACAAAATATTATTGGGATAATCGATTTGGAGGAGAATTTTATAGTAAGTATGTCGGTGGAGTTTGTGATATTACTTCCACAGACAATATACAGATTACCAACGCATCAACAGCATCGGCGTCTTCTGGCCGTATTCGCTATGCAGGTATTTTAGTAACTCCTTATGTCCAAGATTTTTTTGATGCTGATAATCCTACAAATCATAGGAGAGCCGTTTTAATTCATGAAATCGGACATACATTAGGGCTTGGACACTCGAATACAAATTATTATCCAACAACGGATGCATCAATAATGAGAACCTATGAAGGCTATGAGGGTTATTACCGACCTCAAGATCACGATAAGAATGATGTTTCTGCCCCGGATAAATGTCCGGGAATTGCTCAATTTGCATGACCGATTACAGGTATGTTAATATCATCCCGAAGGAAAATTTGGGAGGGATATGGAAAGGACTTTGAGATTTATGTTAA
>JAFADM010000402.1 GCA_023424865.1 Bacillota bacterium
AATAAGGTAAGATTAAAGGGGTAAAGACTCTTCTCAAGAGGCTTTACCCTAAATTTTATCCAGCGGCTGAGGTCCTTGCAGCCAACAGCTGAGAAATCGAGGTCTTCCTGTGTCAAGGCTGCAATTAACTATCAAGACCCTCAAAAGGGTTCTTTACATACTGTTAGCCGTAGTGTTTCTAGGCCTTCTGATTTATTCATTTTACACATCCTTTCAAGTAGGAAGGGCATCTCAGCCTGTGGCTGAAAAAGGTTATCTGGACCTTTCCGACTGGGATTTTGATACAAATGGATCTGTTTCACTGACCGGCGAGTGGGAATTTTACTGGGACAAGCTCCTGACGCCAAAGGATTTCCCCTCTTCTGAGGCCGCTTTAAGCGGTTATTGCACGGTACCTTCCGCCTGGACAACAGGGATGGTCATCAACAAGGATTCCCCCTTTTCTTCCTTAACTCCTTCCGCTTTCGGTTCAGCCACTTACAGGCTCAGAATCAAGCTTCCGGAAAAGCCGGAGCTTTTAGGACTGAAAATTACCAGTATACGGATGTCCAACCTGCTATTTATACAGGGAATTGAATCCGGTGGAAGCGGAAAAACCAATTACAGCCGTGAAAGTTATATTATGGCCAACACGCCCTATGTAACGGCATTTTCCGCTGAGGACGGTATGGCTGAACTCATTTTGCAGGTAGCCAATTACGACTATAAGGAGGGCGGTATTGTTCAAAGCCCCCTTCTTGGCAGCCACAAGGCTGTTTTCAGCAGATCTGTCGCTGAAAACATGATTGGCATTTTTCTCTCAGCCAGCCTTTTCATTATTGGTATTTATTATATGCGCATCTATTTTGGGCGTCGCCAAAACAGAAGTGCCTTCTATTTTGGTGCCTATAACCTGTTGATGGCCTTTTTTTTGATGATTTATTTCGAAAAAATCATCATGCAGGTGTTTCCGGATCTGCCCTTCCCCTTTTTGCTCAGACTACAGAATACTTTCATCGTTTTAAGCTGCCTTTTTCTCGCGCTCTTTGTCCGGGAAATGGCAGCAGGAATACTGCCCAAAGGCCTTGTCCAAGGATTTTATTGGGTTGCGGCCATTTATATCCTTGCCACCTGGCTTGTTCCGCTTTCCATATTTACACGCTTTGATACCGCCATTTACGCTCTTGGGGTAGGCTTTTATCTGATTATTTTTGTGTATCTGGCCTCTGCAATAATCCGGAACCGTACAGGAGCCCTTGGGAGGGCGATTGCGCTAAGACTGCTGGGTGCGTTCTTGCTAGTTCTAGTTTACTACACCGACGGCACACTCTATGTCAAAAGCATTACCCGGGTGAGCATTGTTGCACCGCTGGCCTTTATTGCCTTTATAATACAAATTGTCGCCATTTTGTCACAGCAATACAACGAAGCCTTCAACACCATTGAGCGGATGAACACAAGTCTTCTTCAGCTGGACAAGCTTAAGGATGAGTTTCTGGCCAACACTTCCCATGAGCTTCGCACTCCCCTCAACGGGATCATTAATATAGCCGGATCCATTTTGGAAAGCGGTTCGGAAAGCCTTCGGCCCGATCATAAGCAGAATATGGCTATTCTTGTCCAATCCGCCCGGAGGTTATCAGGCCTCATAAACGACATACTGGATATATCAAGCCTTAAAAACGGCGAGATCCGGCTAAGTCCAAAGGCAGTGGATCTTCGTTCAACAGCCGATTTATCGCTCTACGTCATAAGCCAGATGAAAAATGGCAAGCCAATTGAATTTATTAATCGTATTCCCGCTGAAATTCCCCCTGTTCATGCAGACGAGGACCGACTTCGTCAAATTTTCGACAATCTAATCGGCAATGCCCTTAAATTCACCCGAAGCGGACGCATTGAGGTAGGAGCTTCACTGCGCCTTGACGGTGCGGAGATCTGGGTGAAGGATACGGGCTGCGGGATACCGGAGGATAAGCTTGCGGAAATTTTCACACCCTTCTATCAGGTAAAAAGCCCGGATGCCGGAGGTACAGGCCTTGGGCTTTCCATCACGAAAAACCTCATTGAGCTGCATCGCGGAAGCATTCGTGTAAAATCTTCCGTTGGAAAGGGCAGCACCTTTTTCTTCACTCTTCCATTCAGCAGAGAGCCAAAAGCTGTATTTAGCCAGCAAAGCCTTGTTATCAACAGGGATGAGGATTTGCCTCTGCCTCGGCTTACTGCCTCATCTGACGGCCGTAAAAGAAAATATTCCATACTTGTCGCCGATGATGATCCGGCGAGCCTGACAGCCCTGTTCAACATTTTGGACTATGAAGGGTATTTTGTAAGAGCTTTTTCGGATGGGGAAACGTTGTTGGAAGAGCTTGAAGCTCAAGCCTCCTGCAATCTGGTAATTCTGGATGTGATGATGCCTGGATTGTCCGGATACGAGGTGCTTAAAAAAATTCGTGATCGCTTTAAGCCCATGGAGGTTCCGGTTCTCCTTTTAACGGCCAAGGCAAGGCCGGAGGATTTACAGGCAGGCTTTGAAGCAGGAGCCAATGATTATCTTGCAAAGCCCTTTGAAGCGCTTGAGTTGAAGACACGTGTCAAAACCCTGGTCCAGCTTAAGGAATCGGTCCGTGAAATTATAACCGCTCAATTGTCCTTTCTCCAGGCTCAGATAAAGCCCCACTTTCTCTATAATGCTCTAAATGTGATTATCTCTCTGAGCAGTACCAGTCCCAAGCGGGCCACAGAGCTGCTTTACAGCCTCTCGGACTATCTTCGGGGCAGCTTCAATTTTGAAAACTATGATGGCATAACCCCCCTCCAGGGTGAGCTTTCCACTGTTCGGGCTTATGTTGCCATCGAACAGGAACGCTTTGGAGATAAGCTTAAGATGGAATACAGTATCGATGAAAATATCAATGTATCCGTACCCATGCTTGCCATTCAGCCTCTGGTTGAAAATGCCATTCGCCATGGCATCCTGCAAAAACGGGAAGGCGGCCGGGTGAGGCTCACTGTCAGGTCCGACGGAGAGGATGTGGTTATTTCAGTGGAAGACACAGGAGTGGGTATTCCTCCCGAAAAGCTTAACCATTTGCTTTCTAACGAACAGGACGTCAAAGGGATCGGCCTTGCCAACATTCAGCGTCGAATGCTTCTCTATTATGGACAGAAATTAACTATCCAGAGTGTGGAAAATCAGGGAACCGTTGTTGTTATGAGAATCCCCGGCAAGCTTGGAATGACCTCGTAGGTATTTCACAGGACAAGCTTGATAACCGAAAAAAGAAGGAGGAGCCAACACTCTTGGTGTTAGCTTCTCCTTCTTTTTCGGGACTATTTTAAACAGCCCTATTTGCTTCCTCCTCATCCGTAGCTTATAGCCGATAAACATCAATAAAAAATAAGAATTTTTATTGGAGCTTCTCTCTAGTTTGGTTGCGGGCATAGCCCGCTTTAGATATTAGATTAAATCGGATTTCATAAGCAAAAGTCTGACCATGACAGCCACCTCTCCGCGGGTAACAGCGTTTCCCGGGGACAATTTGTCGGCGGCAGTGCCGGAAACGATACCCGTTTTAAGGCAGGCTGCCAGGCTTTCCCTTGCCCATGTGGAGGAATCTATTGAATCGGTATAAGCTGAAAGAAGGGTTTTTGCATTCTCCGGTGTCAAACCGGCATCAAGTCCCGTAATGGACATCGCTCTTGCTATAATGGCAATAGCCTGCTCACGGGTAATGGTATCATTGGGGCCAAAGGTGTTATTGCCATATCCCGATATAATGCCATAGGCATGGGCTGTTTCAATGTAGGGCAGGTACCAGTCGCCTATTTTCACATCCTGATAGGGATTGCTTCCTGTTCCCGGTTTGAGGCCCAGTGCCTTTACCATAATTACGGCAAATTCCGCTCTCGTGATGTTTCTGTCAGGCTGGGATTGACCGTCCACACCGCTCATAACCATTCTTGAACCCATGTCATTGATGGCTTCCTTAGCCCAATGATTGGCTGCGTCTTCAAATTCAAGGGGATGCCATACAACGGAATAAATGCTGTTTGTGAGGCTGTTGATGACGGCAAAATACCTGCCGTTTTCAATGACAACCTTTGTGGGAACGTGACGGCTTGTTACTCCGTCGGGATCCACAATGACGCCCGTGGTGATTCGGTTGGGATCGACGCCGTCGGGAATGGCAATTCTTCTTTCCACGTAAGCGGTAAAGTTTTCCACTTCCACGGTTTCATCGCCAACGGAACACCTGACGGTAAATTCAACAGGGGGAAGCATCAGAGCGAATTGGCCAGCCGCCGCTGCATTTTCCACAAGCGCCACGGTCTCATCACTTGATTTTATAATTTCAATGCTAACCTTAATGGCTGCAAGGGAGACATTGCCTCCAAGCTTGTCGGAAATGGCACCAATATCAATCTGTCCAGCGGGCAGCGTATAGATGGCGTCATTGGTCATAATCTCAAGCACAGCCTGGCGGTCTTCCATATTCTTTACCATCCAGCCATTGAGCTGACCCACAGCCGTATCGGATCCCTTCAGTATGGGAAATGTGACAACAGCTCTGTCGCCTTCTTCGGCAAGCTTTTGTTCCAGCTTCTTTTCATCTACTATAACTGTAGTGACAGTTCTTGTTCCCTGCTTCACAGTGGTGGCTATGCCTGCATTTTCCGATCTGCCGTTAACCAGCACCACAACTGTATCCACAGAGGAATTGCCCGTGCTGCCGCTGTTGGTGCTGCCGTTATTGTTTTCGTCGTCCTCATTGGAGGGTGGTGCATAAGGTACTACCTGCTGGCTTTGAAC
>JAFADM010000393.1 GCA_023424865.1 Bacillota bacterium
TAAGCGGGGTATATAATAAGAAGAATGATTTTATTTGGAGGACAAGTAGTATCATGCGAAAAGAAATCGTTGCCCTTCTTCTTGCAGGCGGTCAGGGAAGCCGGCTTGGGGTTTTAACCAAAAACATCGCCAAACCGGCGGTACTTTACGGAGGCAAGTACCGGATCATTGATTTCACCCTGAGTAACTGCATCAATTCCGGAATCGATACGGTCGGTGTATTGACACAGTATCAGCCTCTGAAGCTCAATTCCCATATCGGTATTGGAAAGCCCTGGGATCTTGACAGGGTCAATGGCGGTATAACCACACTTGCCCCCTATATGAAAACGGAAAAGGGAGAATGGTATTCCGGAACTGCCGACGCGGTTTATCAAAACGTCCATTACGTGGACGAAATGTCTCCAAGGTACGTTATCATTCTTTCAGGTGATCATATTTACAAAATGAATTATGCCTCCATGCTTGCGGCTCATAAAAGCCGTCATGCCGACGCTACCATTTCCGTCATTGATGTGCCTCTGGAGGAAGCCGGCCGGTACGGCATTATGAACACCAAAGAAGACAATACCATTTATGAGTTTGAAGAAAAGCCTTCTAAACCTAAAAGCACCCTGGCTTCCATGGGTATCTATATTTTCAATTGGGACGTTTTAAGAGATTATCTCCTTCAGGATCATGTCAAAGCCGGTTCGGAGCACGATTTTGGAAAAAACATCATTCCTTCGATGCTGGCTGACGGCAAAAAAATGTTTGCCTACCGGTTTGAAGGTTACTGGAAGGATGTTGGAACGCTTCAGGCCTATTGGGAATCCAATATGAATTTAGCCTCCCGTGTTCCTGATTTTAATATGTACGATCCATACTGGAAAATATTTACACCTAATCCTGTCTACCCTGCTCACTACATCGGTGATACGGGAGTCGTGGAGCGTTCAGTGGTGGCCGAAGGCTGTATGGTTTATGGCACTGTTCGCAATTCCGTTATTTTTCCAGGCGTCACCATCAATGAAGGAACCGTTATAGTGGATTCCATTGTCATGTCCGATACCCTTATCGGGACCGGCACGGAAATTTATCGCTCCATCATCGGTGAAACCACCGTTATTGGAAATAATGTCAAATGCGGTGTGGGTGATTTTGCAGAAAGCCTCTACAACCCTAAGGTCTATGATTCAAAAATAACCGTGGTGGGCTCCAATACGGTTATTCCCAGCAACACGGTATTGGGCAAAAACGTGGTTATCGACAATTACGTTACGCCTCACGACTTTGAAACCTCCTTTATTCCCTCAGGTTCCTTTATTATGAAAGGAGGCGATGTGGAATGAATCGCGCAATGGGTATTATTATGACCGGCGGAAAAAACAACCGGCTTAAAGAGCTGTCTCTGGAGCGCTCCATTTCCGCTGTTCCCTTTGGAGGAAAATACCGGGCCATCGATTTTTGCCTTTCCAATATGGTAAACTCGGGTGTTACAAATATCGGCGTCATAACCCAGTACAATATCCGTTCCCTAATGGATCATCTGGGTTCGGGCAAGGAATGGGATCTTGACCGAAAAAATGAAGGCCTTTTTATCTTCCCCCCCTATCTTTCCGAATTTGGGACGGGCTGGTATAAGGGAACCGCCGATGCTCTGTACAACAATATTACCTTTTTAGAACGAAGCGACGAGGAATTCGTTATTATCGGACAGGGCTATGCCATCTCCAATATGGATTTTACTCCTATGCTGGAACAGCATATTGAAAGCGGTGCCGATATCACCATTGCCTGCAGAAGTATGGAAGACTTTTCTGCTGAGGAGCAGAGGCTCATGGGCATGGTAGTTATTGACGGCAGAGGGCGCATTACCGACTTTATGGAAAAGCCCCTAACCCCCCGCACCAGCATCGGTTCTATCGGCGTTTATGTTATCCGCCGGGAATTCCTCATTAGCTTATTGCAGGAAAGCGCTGCCAAGGCTCAGACCGAATTTGTTCAAGATGTCATTATACGAAACCTGGATACCCTTAAAATACATGCTTACCTGTTTAACGGCTATTGGCGCCCCTTAACCAATATTCAGCTGTATTACCGCACCAATATGGAGCTTTTGAATCCAAAGGTAAGACTGGATCTTCTCATGAGCCGCCGCAAAATTTTCACCAAGGTTAAGGATGAGGCACCGGCTAAATACAATGAGGAAGCCTCTGTTAAGAATTCCATCATTGCAGACGGCTGCATTATTGAAGGCACCGTGGAAAACTGTGTGATTTTCAGAGGCGTAAAAATTATGAAGGGGGCTTATGTTCGGGACAGCATTATCATGCAGGGCTCCGTCATCCAGCAGGATGTCAACCTGAAGCACTGTATCTTGGATAAAAACGTAACCATCTCCCCCGGAAAAACCCTTTATGGCGATAGTGAATGGCCCTTAATTGTAGGTAAAAACGTTCAGGTTTAAAGTTGACGATTTCATTTTAAAGGCACTTTAAGGACCTCAGTGTCCATTGCCGCAAGTGAGACATCCCTCCAGGGTGTCTCATTTTTTATAGAGCAGGCCGGCAGCAGATGTCCTTTGATTGGGAATAGGATCAAAGTCATGTCAGGTTTGCTTGACAATGCCATTTCGTTCTGCTATGATAGCAGTGTCAGGTTTGCTTGACTTTCCTCTTGCTGTGATTCTTTAAAGAATTCACTCGCTTCAACTTTCCGGCTTGCATATGGTCTGGCAATACCTTGATATACCTGTTGAAACTCTATTATTTTTCGGGGAGAGTGGCAGAAAATGGTGAAGCTATTACGTCATCCAGCAACCAATGGTCTCTTTATCAGTTTATTCTCGGCTTTTTATTCCTTAATTTTTTTTATTACGTCCGGACATATGGAATTTCAACGTATTTTGTACTACACCTCCGATACCCAAAAGCAAAAGCCCTTTTGGGGGGACTGGGGGGCTTTTCTATACGCAGGGCATCAGAAGTACATTGGTTTTGCAATTATTATCCTGACGCTGTTGATTGTGGCACTGCTAATAAAACGCCGCAGACCTTATGATGAGTACCAGGTAAAGGTATTAGCAAGCTGTTTTATGACCGCTGGGTTCGTTACCATATGCGCGGTTGCCTTTCTTTTTTTCTATATACTTACCGAACCTGCCGGGACTGTAGAAAAGATTACCCTGTTTACAGTAATACATTGGGTTTCCGTATTAATTGCCGATCTGGTATTTGTTTTATATTGTCACAGGGAATAAGAATACTGCCTTTTTAATTCGTTTTCCTGTTTTACTTGGGTGGCTTTTAGCCTTTAAACCCCTTCCTGGCTTTTTTCTAGACTGCCGACAGCTTTACGGGGCAGTCCGGAAAGCTTTATGGCAATAGAATCCAGACACAGTGATGCTAAAATAAAAAGTGCCGGTACTGCCAGGTAGTTATAGCGGTTTTGTACTTCAATAAATAAATAGACGATAAAAATCCCGCAGAAAAGCAGCGTATAGAAAAGAGGAACCTTTGTTCTGAGCTCGTGCTTTTTAAGCAGAAGCACAAAGGCTGCTGCACATAGTCCATAGACAAGCAGAGAAAAAATGGCGTCCATATATCCGAAAAAGGTAATGAAATCCTTAGCTGAAACCGCTAAAGGGCCAAGCTGGAATTGGGAATTTTCCAGTTGAAAAAAAGCAAGATAATGATGGTTTCCCACCCAGAATACTTTAATTTTATTTTCAAAGAGCTTAAATAACTGCTGGGGAGAAACGAAAAGACGTTGGAGAATCAGCTCCTTTGCCTTGGCATCACGAAGCTCATCATTATCCTTGTAGGGCTCTGAATCGAAAAGCAGCGTCACATCGCTTTGCGAATAAATTCCCCGGGTAGCATGATTAAGGCCTACTGTAAATTTGTAGAGAGGAAAGTTGTTTTCCAGACCATAGGGATTTAAACCGGTCTTTATAAAGGCCCAGGATGCGGCAGAGGTTGCGCCGAAATAAACAGCTGCCGCAATCAGTGAAGGTAAAAGCCTGTTTATCAGGAAATGGCGTACATTATAGGAGGGAAGCTTTCTGTCCTTAAAGAAGCAGATGACAGTAAGAACAATAAGGGCACACACCGGCAAAATGCCTTCGGGGCGCGCCACATCGCCCAGGGCCAGAATCAGGCCCGCCAGTGGAATAAAGAGCCACCTTAGCTTGTCTCTTCGGAAGAATAAATAAATACCCGCCGTAAAACAGAGATTGGCCAGATGCTGATTGGTATAAACTGTAGCTATGCTGAAGGAAAAGGGGTAAAGCAGGTATCCCAGGCTAGCGGTACGGGCAGCCTTCTCCCCTGTGAAAAGCCTTGCGGTATAAAAAACAAATACATTGGAGAGAGCAAAAAAAGCAGCGTTTGCAAATAGAAGAACCCGAATATTAACACCTGCAGCTCTTGTAAAAAGGGACATAATGGCGGGAAACCCTGTCTGGTATGCCCAAACCTTAAAGTAACTCTGCTCGGTATAACGGGTAATGTTGTTGGTTATTTCATTGGTCACATAGTAAAGCAGCATAAAGTCGGAGGTCTGTTCGGTAGGTACCGCCAAAATAAAAACCGCTTTCAAAACAAAGCTCACTGCAAATATCCCCAGTGCAAAAAGACCGGGCCTTTTTATAATAAGGAGAAAGCGGGTTTTAAGAAATAAAAAAACGGCTGCCGCAACAGCAAGAGCCAGTCCTGTAAATACAAGCACAATCGAAAGCCTAATCCGGGATAAAACATAAGTGTTTAAAAAGTTAACCCCTTCCGGGTAGAGTATAAGAAAAGAGAAAACCAGTGCTGTCAAAAGCATTGCAGATTCCATGATGCAACGGCGCTTCGCCACAGGAATCACTCTCCCGTATTCCTCATTCGATACTGTTTCTTCCATTTTATATTCACTTGCCCATCTATTCAAGTTATTTCTGCTACATTAACCATCTATTGGCATTGTAATTAGTGATTTGAGTTATTCTTTTTTTAGTTGTTCAATTTGACAGTACTTAGGTTTTCTGCTATAGTACCTTATAGTTGAGAAGTGCCAATAAAAGCAAGCTGTTTCATCGGCGCTTTATATCAATTAAGTTTGGGGCATAGCCCGCTTTAGTATTCTCAAAATGAAAAGGATTGGTGTAGTTTCTTGGACGATTCCAGTGACCCAGAACCGCGAAGTTATCTTGTTACATTTCCTGTTTACCGCTCAAAGCTGATTAGGAGCTTTAATCTTAGCTTTTCACGCATGCATAGCTTTATTCTTATATGGCTGTGTGTTTTTTTGCTGCTCTAGCTTCCAAAACTTAACAAGATTTACTATTCAAAAAACTCATGATCATAAAAAATAATAGAATGGGTTGTTTTCCGTTAAACTATAAATAGTTGAAAATAAAGATTTAAAAAATCAGGGGGTATTCCTTTGCCATCAGATCATATAGTCTGGTTACTTTTATTACAATTGGTTTTTATTTTACTTAACGCCATTTTTGCCTGTGCAGAAATCGCCGTTATTACCATGAATGACA
>JAFADM010000016.1 GCA_023424865.1 Bacillota bacterium
TTGACGAACCCACATCCGCCCTTGATCCTGAAATGATACAGGAAGTATTGGATGTTATGATTAAGCTTTCCCATGAGAACATTACCATGGTTGTGGTAACCCATGAAATGGGCTTTGCCCGCCAGGTGGCAGATCGGGTTATATTCATGGATGAGGGTGAAATCGTAGAAGAAGGCGCGCCGGACCACTTTTTTGAATCCCCCAGAAGTGAACGCACCAAGCTCTTCCTCAGCCGTATTCTTCGGTAGTAAATCTTTAGAGCAGGAGCAAGGCATTAATAAAATCACGCCTATTTTCAGCATTTTACCTGCGCTTCAGTAAGAGGCATTCGTTGTCATAAGCATCATTGTTTATTAAGTTTTTACAATATTTCCAAAATAAATATAAAAGGAGTGTAAAGAAACATGAAAAAGACATTGCAACTAACACTGGCCTTTATGCTTTCCCTTACCCTGCTGGCAGGCTGCGGAAGCACACCGGCCGCTCCCTCCAACACACCGACGCCCACTCCCTCTAATTCTGCCACACCTTCGGCTTCTCCCAGCGAACCTTCCGGCGAAGCACTTCCTGAAGATGTTCAGGCTATCGTGGATCGCGGCGTACTGCGTGTCGGCACCAAGGTTGACGTTCCCAATTTCGGTTATCAGAATCCTGACACCGGAGTTGTCGAAGGACTTGAAATTGATATCGCCAAGGAAATTGCCAAGCGTCTTCTAGGCGACGAGAATGCCATCCAGACCCAGGGCGTAACCGCTCAAACCCGTGGTCCCCTTTTGGATAACGGTGAAGTGGATCTGGTTATCGCTACCTTTACCATTACCGAAGAGCGCAAGCTTTCCTACAATTTCTCGGATCCCTACTTTGTGGACGGCATTGGCTTTCTCATTAAAAAGAGCCTTGGCGCTTCCTCTATTAAGGAATTGGACGGAAAAACCATCGGCGTAGCACAATCCGCCACAACCCGCGCCGCACTTGAAGAAAAGGCCACCGAGCTGGGTATCACCTTTAAGTTTGAGGAATACGCAAGCTATCCTGAAATCAAGACCGCTCTTTCTTCCGGCCGCGTAGACGCTTTCTCTGTTGACACCTCCATTCTTCTGGGCTACATCGACGAGAGCACCCAGCTTCTGGGCGAAACCTTCAAGCCTCAGAACTACGGCGCAGCAAGCAAGCTGGCCAATAAAGGCCTTGCAGCCTATGTGGATGAGGTCCTCGATGAAATGGAAGCCGACGGAACACTTGCAGGACTCATTGAAAAATGGGGCCTCGGCAAATAAGAGAATCTGACTTTATGGCCGCAGCAGGTACCGGTTATGGACTTGCTGCGGCTTAGTTTTGACACTCCCTTATGAAAAATCAGCCAAAGAAACTTCTCAACGAAAGGACTTTCACTATGGGCGAATGGTTGAACAGCGGACCCCTTGCCTGGTTTAAATGGCAGGCATTGTTTAAGGATTGGCATGTGTTTGCCGGAGGCTTCGGCATTACCTTATGGGTATCGATATGTGCTCTTTTGCTTGCACTCGTTCTTGGCGTGCTTTTCGGACTGTTTTCCACCTCTCATATCAAACCCCTGCGCCTGATTTCGCGCATCTACGTGGAGTTTTTTCAAAATACGCCATTATTAATTCAAGTCTTCTTCTTGTATAATGGCCTGCCTTTCATGGGAGTCATGCTGAGCGTTATGACCATCGGCATCCTGGGTGTGGGTATTTATCACGGCGCCTATATCGCAGAGGTTGTCCGGGCGGGAATTCAGTCCATTTCCAAGGGTCAGGTGGAAGCCTCCTATTCTCAGGGCTTCAGCTACTGGCAGGCTATGCGCTATGTCATACTGCCTCAGGCTAAACGCATTATCCTTCCTCCCTTAACCAATCAGGCCGTTAATCTCATAAAAAACACCGCCGTGCTGGCCGTTATATCTGGAGCGGATCTCATGTACCAGGCCAAATCCTGGTCCGGCTACAATGTGTATTATGCACCGGCCTTTATAACAGCTGGAGCGCTTTACTTTATTCTTTGCTTCCCCCTTGCCTATCTCGCAAGACGGATGGAAGAGAAGAACAACATTCCGCATAAGGGGGTTGAACCATGAAGGGACTCTTTTCATTCAATAACATGCTTTTTCTATGGGATGGACTTAAGCTCACGCTTTATATCTCCCTTGTATCCACTCTGTTTTCCATGGTGATTGGTATTGTACTGGGCATTATGCGGAACCGGGGACATATTGCAGGCAAGATTGCTGCCGTTTACATCGAGGTTGTACGTAATGTTCCGCTTCTTTTATGGATCTATGTTGTCTTTGTTGTTTTTAAAATGAAATCTTTGGACGCCGGTATTGCGGCCTTTACCATATTCACTTCAGCCTCCGTAGGCGAAATTGTACGAGGCGGCTTGAACTCCGTGGATCACGGCCAATGGGAAGCAGCCCATTCTCAGGGCTTTGGCACTTTTAAGGCTTTTCGCCACATCATTCTGCCCCAGGCCCTTCGCAGCATGCTGCCGGCCTTTGCCTCCCAGTTTGTTTCCACCATTAAGGATACCTCCTATCTGTGGTCGGTTGTCGCGCTTCAGGAGCTGACAGGCAAGAGCATGATCCTCATGGGCCGCTACTATTCCGTTTCACAGGTATTTACCTTGTTCGGCCTTCTCGCTCTGGTTTACTTTATTATTAATTTTGCCATCTCGGCAGGAATCCGACTCCTGCAAAAGCGCTGGGCTTACTGATAGTATGGAATAATGGCTGCTAGGCATGATGATAGTTTCATCGTTTCCAGGTATGGAGCTTAAGCTCAGAAGCAACTTCTGCTTCTGAGCTTTTTAATTTGTAGCCATTTACATAGGCAAATCAGGTTAAACGGAAGGGGATTCGATGCACCCGAGTTTTAATACCCTTTAGCCCTTTCGTATAACAAAGGCCGACTTTATTTATCAGCACAATAAGCAAACAGGCAAAAAGGAGAAGGCATCTTATTTAATGCCCTCTCCCCTTTAATGCTCTTTACTATTATTTTTTATTCCATGTGGAAGACCTTTTCTTCCGGTAATCTCCGGTTGTGGTCAGCCCAGTATGGCGACCACCTCATGAACGCCTCCGTCACCCACTACCGGCAGCTTGTTTCCTTCAATGCTTTTTCCGTCAAGGGTCAGTGCGGCAACGCCCTTCTGCACATTCCTGGGATTTTCAATTCGAATGACATAAGTATCCCCTCTGAATTTGCGGGTTATGGTGTAACCGCTCCATTCGGCGGGTATGCAGGGTTCAATCTTCAGGACGTCATAATCCGGCTGAATGCCCAGTATCCACTGGGAGATGCAGGTAAAGGTCCATGCTGCGGTTCCCGAGAGCCAGGAGTTCTTGGCCTCGCCCTTGCGGACCGCATCCTTTCCGGCAATCATCTGTGAATAGACATAGGGCTCGGTTTTATGTATTTCACTGATGTCCTCCAGATAGGACGGGGTAATCTTCCTATAGAGGTCAAAAGCACGGGTTCCTCTTCCAATAACGGTTTCGGCACAGATTATCCAGGGGTTGTTGTGGCAGAAAATACCCGCGTTTTCCTTATATCCTGGGGGATAGGAGGTTATTTCACCGATATTTTTGTTGTAATGGCGGAAAGGCGGATTATTAAGTACAATGCCGTATTCGCATTCCAGCCGTTCCTTCACCGAATCGAGGGCCTTTTCAGCCATACCGTTTTCAACACCCAGGCCTGCCATAACACACATGCCCTGGGGCTCAATAAAGATCTGGGCCTCTTCGTTTTCCTTGCTTCCTATTTTTGTGCCAAAGGCATCGTAGGCCCTTAAGAACCATTCGCCGTCAAAGCCGTGGCGGTAAACGGTTTCCTTCATGGAAGCAATGAGGGCATCGGCTTTGTCCGCCTCCTGGGAAAGCCCTTTATAGCGTAGGAGGGCTGAATATTCCGGCCCTATGAGCACCAGCATGCCGCCTATAAACACAGACTCCGCCACACGGCCGTCGGGATCACCATAGGTCTGGAAGGACTCGTCAGGGGTTACCGAGAAGCAATTCAGGTTCAGGCAGTCGTTCCAGTCCGCCCTGCCAATAAGCGGCAGGCCGTGAGGCCCCAGATTATTGGGTACATGGTAGAAGGAACGGGTTAAATGCTCTAAAAGGCTTGCCGTGTTATCGGGATTGCTGTCGAAGGGAACCGCTTCGTCCAGAATGCTGTAGTCACCGGTTTCCTTAATATAGGCGGCGGTTCCAAGAATAAGCCAAAGGGGATCATCATTAAAGCCGCCGCCGATATCATTGTTTCCTTTTTTGGTAAGAGGCTGGTACTGATGATAGCAGCCGCCGTCCTCAAACTGGGTGGCAGCGATATCCAGAATACGCTCCCTGGCCCTTTCGGGGATCTGATGGACAAAGCCCAGAAGATCCTGGTTGGAATCCCGGAAGCCCATGCCTCTTCCGATACCCGATTCAAAATAAGAAGCACTTCGTGACATATTAAAGGTAACCATGCACTGGTAGGGATTCCAGATATTAACCATTCGGTTGAGCTTATCGTCTCCGCTGTCCAGTGTGTACACCGAAAGAAGCGTGTCCCAGTAATCCTTAAGCGCCTCTAAAGCATCCTCCACCTGTTCCGGAGTATTAAAGGCCTCCTGCATTTTATAGGCTCTCTTCTTGTTTATCACATCCAGAGCATCCCATTTCTCTTCCTCGGGATTTTCCACATAACCTAAAACAAACTGGATGACCTTCTCTTCTCCGGGCTCCAGCCTCAGGCTGAAATAGTGGGAGCCCACAGGCTGCCAGCCGCTTGCTACGGAATTTTGAGCTTCTCCTGCCATTACAGCCTTTGGCGCATCAAAGCCGTTATAGAGGCCGATAAAGGACTCACGGTCCGTATCAAAGCCATCCACAGCCTCGCTGGCCCAGAAAAAGGCGTAATGGTTGCGTCTTTCCCTGTACTCGGTTTTGTGGTAAATGGCCGATCCCTCTACCTCCACCTCGCCTGTTGAGAAATTGCGCTGAAAATTGGTCATATCGTCATAGGCATTCCAAAGGCAAAATTCCACAAAGGAAAAGAGCTTAATCTCCTTTGCCTCTGAAAGAGTGTTTTTAATGGTAAGCTGATGTACCTCACCGTGGTAATTAAGGGGGATAAAAGCTAACTGGCTGACCCGAATACCGTTTCGCTGGCCGGTGATGCGGGTATAGCCAAGGCCATGGCGGCATTCGTAATCGTCCAGATCCTTTTTAACCGGCATCCAGCCCGGGGTCCATACGTCCCCGCCGTCATTTATGTAAAAGTACCTGCCTCCGTTGTCCACCGGGATGTTATTGTAGCGATAGCGTGTCAGGCGGCGCAGCCTGGCATCCCTGTAAAAGCAGTAGCCCCCTGCTGTGTTGGATATAAGTCCGAAAAAATCCGCGCTGCCAAGGTAGTTAATCCAGGGGTAAGGGGTTTGAGGCGTGTGAATGACATACTCGCGCCTCCCGTCATCAAAATGGCCGAATTTCATAGATTTTCCTTCCTTTCTTTTTATCCTTTAAAAGGCTTATGCCAACGACGCGTTTTCAGGGTTGTAACAGCTTATTGCCGCTGGATTCACGGATAATGAGCTCTACGGGAAAGCAAAATTCCTTAACACCTGTCCGCCCGCTTTCAAGGGTATCAATGAGGGAAGCTACCGCCTGATGGGCCATAGCGTAATAGGGAACCCTCACCGTAGTAAGAGACGGCCTCACAATGGACGAAGCCATGGCATCGTCAAAGCCTATGACCGCAACGTTTCCCGGAACCCTCAAGCCCTTTTTTTTGAGACTGTTCATGGCAGCCAGAGCCATTTCGTCATTGGCGGCGATAAGAGCAGTGGGAAGCTGCTTTTCCATAAGGAGCCTTTCCATGGCCTCCTCCGTTTTATATCCGATAAAGTCACCGTTTGCAATAAATGCCGGATTGGGTGTAATACCGTGGAATTCAAGCCTTTCCTTAAAAGCCCTGGAACGGACACGACCCGAAAAGGTGGTATGCCGTCCATCCAGAAATCCAATTTCACGGTGCCCCAAGCCCGCCAGATAATCCACACAGGCCTCCATACCCTTCTGATCCTCCCCATTAACCAGTGTTATCCGGGCATCGGAAGGCACAAGCCTTTTAATCTCCAGGGGATCATAATCCATAACAGCCAGCGGCAGGCTGGGCTCCGAAAGAATTTTCTCTACCTCATCAAGGCTTTCCGTTCCTATGAGAATGGCTCCGTCAATGCGCTTTTGGGCCATGGTCTGTCGGATGCGCCAGCAATCGGCAGGTTCATAAAGAGTATGTACCAGCACATAATAGCCTCTGGCATTGCCTGCATCCACCACCGCATCCACCAGGGGGCTGAAGTAATTGTTGCCGAAAACCCGGTTGGTATTTTTCCGATGGTGCATGCTGAAAAGGAAAAGCCCCA
>JAFADM010000150.1 GCA_023424865.1 Bacillota bacterium
AAATTACTCATTTTGACGCCTCCTTATCTTTTCAGACGCGGATCAAGCGCGTCTCTAAGGCCATCGCCCAGAAGATTGAAGGCCAGAATGATTAAGCTTATCAGCACAGCGGGGAAAATAAGATCCAAAGGATAGGTGTAAATGGTCTTAATGCCGCTGTTTACAAGAGAGCCCAGAGAGGCCATAGGCGGGCTTACACCAAGTCCGATAAAGCTTAGAAAGGCTTCATAGAAAATGGCTTGAGGAATTTTAAAGGTAGCCGTAACAATAATCTCACCCATACAGTTGGGAATAAGATGTCTGAAAATAATGTGCTTTCCCTTGGCGCCCAGTGTACGGGAAGCCATAACATATTCCTGCTGCTTCAGGGCCAGTACCTGTCCGCGGACAATACGGGCCATATCCACCCAGAATAGAAGGATCATGATCACAATGATGCTGAATATGCCGACGCCGATATCCTGCAAAACGCCCAGGGACGGGTTGTGGATGGCCCAGTTCCGAATAGGCTCGTCCAGCACAACCTGAAGAAGAATGGCGATAAGAACGGTGGGAACTGCATAAATAACATCAACCACACGCATCATGGCCGTATCAACCCAACCGCCTACGTAACCGGAAACGGCACCGTAAACAATACCAACAAGGGTAACGAAGATGGCAGAAATAAAGCCGATTGCAAGAGAAATACGCGTTCCTACCATGCAGCGCACCAATAAGTCACGGCCAAGATTGTCCGTACCAAAGGGATGGCGCATGGAGGGGGGCTGCTGAACTTCGTCCTTTAAAATCTGCTCAAAGCCATAGGGCGACATCATGGGAATGATGATACATGCAATAAATAATACACTGACGATGATAAGAGAACCCAGAGCCAGCTTATTCTGCTTAAGTCTTCTCCAGGCATCCTGCCAGTAGGTGGTGGTAGGACGCATAACCTCGGCTGCGGCCTTTTCCTCATTAGTGGCAGGTATGAATAGTTCACGGGCTACCTCCGGAGGGGGGGTATTGGTAACAAAACGACTCATTTTCTGCATGCCTCCCTTAAGATTCCAGCTTAATCTGGGGATTAACAAGGATATAAATGACATCCACCAGTAAGTTCATGATAATTGTGATGGCACCATAAAAAATGGTGGTTCCCAGAATGACGGGATAATCTCGGTTGGTGATGCTGTCAACAAAATACCGGCCCAGTCCTGGAATGGCAAAAATTTTCTCAATAATAAAGGTACCTGTAATAATACCGGCTACCAGAGGGCCAAGGTAGGTGACTACCGGTAAAATGGCATTGCGAAGTGCATGCTTAAATACAACAACCTTCTCGGTTAATCCCTTTGCCCGGGCTGTACGTATGTAGTCCTGATTAATAACGTCCAGCATGGTAGAGCGAGTTAAACGGGCAATATAGGATAGGGGCATAAAGGACAGCGCCAGACCTGGCAGCACGTAATGAAGGGGAGTGTCCAGGCCGTAGGTTGGAAAAATCTTAATGGTAACGGCAAACAGAATGATACTTGAGGTTGCCACGACGAAGGAGGGCACCGCAATTCCCAAAGTGGAAAAAAGCATCACCGCCCTGTCGGCAATGGTATTACGCTTTAAAGCACCTACAATTCCCAGAAGGGTTCCCACTACGGTAGCGAACGCTACTGAAACCAGGCCCAGCTTGGCAGATATAGGAAAGCCTCTCTGAATAATACTGATAACACTCTGAGAGCGCTTGGCAATGGACATACGGAAATCGCCCTGGAGCAGATCCTTGCCGTAGCTCAGATATTGCTTGTAAAGGGGCTGATCCAAACCATATTTTTTAATAAGGTTCTGCATAACATTTTCGGGAAGGGGCTTGTCCCCCAAAAAGGGATTTCCCGGTACTGCGTTCATTAAAATAAATGTGAGGGTATACATAACCCACAACGTAAAAAGAGAAATGATTAAACGCTTTAATATAAACTTAACCATAGATCTCACTCAATTCCTTATAAACTTGTTAAAAGATAATTAAGAACATTATATTCTTCGAAAACTCAAAGTACAATAACATGTTCTACCTGTTGGCGATAACCCGGGCTACGTGGACTCCACTGGCAGCAGCCTGTGAGAGTCCTCTTGTAATTCCTGCGCCGTCGCCGATTGCAAACAGGTTAGGGAGCTTGGTTTCAAACTGGGGGCTTAATTCAAGTCTCGAGCTGTAGAATTTAACTTCCACACCATAAAGGAGCGTATCGTTGTTGGCTGTACCCGGCGCAATTTTATCCAGGGCAGTAATCATTTCAATAAGGTTATCCAAATGACGTTTGGTAAGAACAAGGCTCAAATCACCTGGAGTTGCCTTGAGGGTTGGCTGGGTAAAGCTTTGGGAAAGACGGTGCTCATTTGTGCGCTTACCCTTTATAAGATCACCGAAGCGTTGTACAATGACACCTCCTCCCAGCATGTTGGAAAGGGAAGCAATGCGCTTGCCATACTGATAGGGTTGATTAAAGGGCTTGGTAAAGCGGTTGCTTACCAAAAGGGCAAAATTGGTATTGTTGCTGCGAAGTGCGGGATCCGTATAGCTGTGACCGTTAACTGTAATAATGCCGTCAACGTTCTCACTTACCACATGGCCGTAGGGATTCATGCAGAAGGTGCGTACCAGATCGCCGTATTGCTTTGTGCGATAGAGAAATTTGGATTCATAAACAATATCGGTAATGCTCTCGAAGACCATGGCGGGAAGCTCCACCCGGACACCGATGTCCACCTGATTGTTTATAAGGGGCAAATTTAACCTGTTGCATTGAGTAGAAAACCATTCGGCGCCGGAACGGCCCGGAGCGACAACCAGGTAGCGGCACATTACTTCCTCACCGGACGTAAGGACCACACGATAGCCGTCTTTCAGGGGTTCAATGGCTTCAACGGGTGAACGACAAACAATTTCGACTCTTTCGCTTAAGAAATCAAACAGATTGGTTAGAATCTTCTTATTGTTTTCCGTACCCAGATGCTTAACCTCGGCATCCAGCAAATGAAGATCATAGGACAGCGCTTTGCGGGAGATGCTGCGAGCTTCGGGGGAATCAGTGGAAAATCGCTGAAGAGTAGCACCAAAATTGACATTAATGGTATCCACATATTCAATGAGATCCATAATAACCCTTTTGTCAAGATAATCGCTCAGCCATCCACCGAATTGAGTTGTGAAATTGTACTTGCCGTCCGAGAAGGCGCCCGCACCGCCGAAACCGTTCATAATGGCGCATGAAGAGCAGCTAATGCAGCTTTCGCATTTTTTATCCACAATAGGACAGCTTCTGTGGTAAATGTCGTTGCCCTGTTCAAGCATGAGTATGCTCATACCCGGGCTAAGCTTGTTCAGTTCGTAGCCTGCGAATATACCCGCTGTACCGCAGCCAATCATTATGGTATCATAGATTTTCTTTTTCATTCAGGCCTCCTGCGGTTTAATTCTATGAAACGGAAAAAGTGCGTTTATAAACTGTATTTATTTCCTGCTTTCACACAACTAGTCATTATAACACACTATAAATACGTAAGGCTATAGAAATAAGCACATGTTATAAATTACAAAATATACTTTACTATGGATTTTATTTGGTGTGTGGGAAGACTCTGCGCAAATATTGTTCTTAAGTTATCCAATAGGCATTGATCTTAAAATGCATATTGGCTATAATCAAAACATTAAAATGCTCCGGCGTTGTCGGAGCTGCTGCTGTCCGGCAGGCTCCGGAGGAAACGGCAGGATTGGATGAAGTAATGAAGACGACGTATCTCAATAAAAAAAGTCCTATTCCCGTGTATTATCAGCTTTATAATATCCTGCTGGAAAAAATGAAGAACAAGGAATATGAGGAAGGTGCTCTTATCCCCTCGGAAAGAGAATTGTCCGAAATGTACGGCATAAGCCGTATGACGGTGAGGCAGGCCCTCAATCAGCTGGCGGCCGACGGACTTCTCACAAGGGAAAAAGGACGGGGTACCTTTGTTTCAGGAACGAAAATTGAACACAGGGATATTCGAAGCTTTTCGGAAACCGTGAGGGCTATGGGGATGGAACCCATTACCCGCGTTCTTTCCTTTAAAACGGATGGAAAAGACCAGGTCATACGGGATATGCTGTTTCTGCCGGAGGATCAAACCTATTACACCCTTAAGCGCATACGTTCGGCGGATCAGCATCCGGTTGCCATAGAGGAAGTGTTCATTCCGGAGAGCATTTGCCCCGGACTTGAAAGACAGGATTTAACCAAGTCTCTTTATGCTCTTATTAAAGAAGAATACGGTTTAGCCATTACCTATATGGACAGTAAAATTGAAGCCGCAGTGCCTCCCTCGGAGGAGCGCAAGCTTTTGGGGATAGGCACCGGAACACCGGTTTTAAGGATATCAGGCTTAAGCTTTACCTCTCCCGGACAGGTTTTTTCCTATGAAAGAAGCATATACCGTTCCGATCAGTTTGCCTACCACGCGCGAATTTATCTTTCCGATCAAAGCAAATAAGCTTGCATTACCCACTGGAAGGTTTTATAATAAAGTTAATGGTATATACAACTAGACTTATACAGCAGATGGTGATCGAATACTGTCTCTAAAAAAGCAGTATTTGCGCAAAGCTAAATAACAGCATTTAAGAAGGAGAGGAAGGCTTATATGACCTTAATGCGAAGTGAAATCGGGGAACAGCCCGCAGTACTTGAAAATTGTCTCGTTAAGAACAGAACGGTTATGAACGCTCTGGTGGAGGAGCTGAAAAAAAGAGAGATTCACTCTGTTATTCTGGTTGCCCGGGGTACTTCGGACAATGCGGCCCTTTATGGAAAATACCTGCTGGAAATTAAGCTGGGTCTTCCGGTGTCCATGGCGGCGCCCTCGGTTTTAACCCTCTACGGAAAAAGCCTGCAGTCAAAAAACAGCCTGGTGGTGGGCCTGTCCCAATCCGGTAAGGCTCAGGACGTACTGGAAGTGATTCTTGCAGCCAAGGCGGCGGGAGCCGTTACCGCTGCAATTACCAATCAGGAGGATTCTCCTTTGGCCAAGGCCTGCCAGTTTCCTCTTTTCTGCGGAGCAGGACTTGAAAAGAGTGTGGCCGCCACGAAGACCTTTACATCTCAAATGCTTCTTATGGCTGAGCTTACTGCCCTCTGGAGCGGTGATGCGCAGTTGAACCGGGAGCTTTCTCTTGTTCCGGCTATCGTTCAAAAAACGCTGGATACGGAGAACGCCATTGCAGCGCTTTCAGCACGGTATCGCTTCGTTGAGGAGTGCTTTGTGCTGGCCAGAGGCATTAACTACGCCACTGCGCTGGAGGCGGGCTTAAAAATTCAGGAAACCACCTATACCCGCGCCAGGGCCTACGCGGCCTCCGATTTTCATCACGGCCCCTTTGCCATGGTGGAAAAGGATACACCGGTAGTGGTCATAGCCCCCAAGGGACCAAGCTACGAGGGTATGCTTGAAATGATAAAGAAACTCAAGGGTGCGGGAGCGGACATTCTTGCCCTGACCAACGGTGAGGAAGCGGCTGCGTTAAGTGACTGCACCCTGCATCTTCCTGAATGCGGTGAATTTATAACCCCCTTTGCAGGAATTACCGCCGGCCAGCTTTTTGCCCTTAATCTGGCTTTATGCAAAGGCTTAAACCCGGATTCGCCCAGAGGCCTTTCAAAGGTAACCGTCACACGCTGAGGCAGGAACATAAAAAAGCCGATAACGGCAATGGAGTCGTTTTGAGGATTCCAGGAAAAGGGGGTTGGCCCAAAGTCATCCCCCTTTAATGGATGCTTCAATGGGAATTTTAATAAAATAAAATTTCAATTGAAGCATGGCAGGAAAGGTAGGAGAGTGACCTATGGATAAGGCATTTAAACTAAAAAAAGCAGGGGCTGAGCTTTATGTTCCCGATGGAGCGGCAGAGAAGCTTGCTCTGTCCCGCACCACCCATATGGGGGTGTCAGCCCATCAGGATGATATAGAAATGCTGGCTCTGGAAGGTATTTTAAATTGCTTCGGCAAAAAGGATGCCTGGTTTTTTGGCGTTGTGGCCACCGATGGGGCGGGAAGTCCCAGAAGCGGTCTTTACGGGGCTTACACCAATGAGGAAATGATAGAGGTTCGAAAAAAGGAGCAAAAGAAAGCGGCTTATGTGGGAGAATACTCCGGCGTGGCCCTGCTTAATTATTCCAGCGGAGAGGTAAAGCAAAAGGCCTGCCCGGATTTGACAGAGGAGCTGGCCTTCCTTATTGGCAGCGCAGCTCCGGACATACTTTACACCCATAATCCCGCCGACAAGCATGATACCCATGTGGCTGTTCTTGCAAGAACAATAGAGGCCATTCGGAGCCTTCCTCTTGAAAAAAGGCCTCGCAAGGTTTATGGCTGTGAGGTCTGGAGAAACCTGGACTGGCTCTCCGACGGAGAAAAGGTTCACCTTATTGCAGACAGTCATCCCAATATCGGTTCGGCCGTGCTTGAGGTGCACGATTCCCAGATAACCGGCGGCAAGCGCTATGATTTGGCGGCTGCGGGCAGACGCCTGGCCAATGCCACCTTTTCCGAATCCCACGGGGTGGACCAGGCTGGAGCCGTCAGCTACGCCATGGATCTCACACCTCTTATAGAGGCCGGAAATAGAGATATGGCCGATTATGTGCTTCAGAAAATTGAAGACTTTAAAAAGGATGTTGAAAAAAGAATAGGCCGTTATTTCTAACGGCCTGTTCCTTAGGAACAAGAGTATTTCACCTTTGGCTTATTGTCCCGGTAAAGCATTTATAATCCCCTCCTGCTTCAAAAGCTGGAGGGTTTTTTCATAATTAAAGTAAATGGTTCGTGAGGTGCCCTTATTGTAAAAGGTGGAATTATAGGACAGGGTGTCTTTGACCACAAATTCCATATTACCCACAATTCCATAGTAGTACGAGTTGGTGATAAAAGGGCTCAGCGGTTCCTGCAGGGCGATGTCTTCCAGATAGGTTTTCAAAAGGCTGTCCATTAGCTCTTCGTCAGTCACCTCAATCCGGCCCCCTGCTTCAAGGGCGGATTTTCCGTCTGCCTCCAGGTAAAGGGAAATGCCATACAAATCATCCGCTGTAATGGTGTATAAAGGCTCGTAAACTGTTTTTAGTGAGGGAGTGGACAGGAGCTCCCTTAACAGGGCGTCCAGCTGACCCGGATTATTTGTCTCATAGTACAAAGGGTAGCTTCGCTCCAGAATACTTCCGTTTTCAAGCAAATAGGTGATATAAATACTGAAGGGCTGGGTGGCGGGTATTTCGGGATTAATTTCTTCTTTTACGGAATAGGCATTAGCGTAGTCGCTGCCCCAGTCCGACTGATACCACTCCTTATAAAGGGTTTTATTCTCTATAATATAACGGTGAAGCGCCACAATCCGGCGAATGGTTGCCTCATCCTGAACAACGCCGTAGCTTGCCCTCAGATCCTCCAGCGTTTTTCCGGTGAGAAGAGAAGGTGGATTGGCGGATAAAATAGGATCTGAAAACAGGTAGCTGTGCTGGTTAGGATTGTATTGCTCGGGCTTTAAAAGCACATCCAGCCGCGAGTCACGGTAGGTTGATATTCGGACGGCGGCCACGTTCTCGGGGGAGGGAAGCCTTTCTTCATAACCGTAGAAGTCAAAATAAACGCTTGAAAGAAACAAAGCAAGGACGATGCTGTAGACGGCAAATCCTACAAAAGCTTTTTTGAATACCCGAAAGCTTTTCTTAAGAAGCATTTCGGAAGAGTAGTAGCCGATAAAGCCGCCAATAAAGTAGCAAAGAATAATGGACAGCAGGGTTTTTTCAATGCTGAAGGCCTCCAGGATAAAAATGCCTAAGAGGGCGGAGGCGCAAAAGGCGACACTGTATTTGAAAACAGGCTTCATGAAGGAGAGGCTGACCACATCTCCGGCTGTTTCAATATGCCTTCTCTTATAAAGAGCATAGCCTACCGCCGTGAAAAGAATACCGGCAACAAGGTACCCTATGATGACCCCAATCTCGCCTGTTTGCCCTGCGATGCCCGAGTAGAGCCGGCTGACATAAGTAATGGGAGAAAAGGGCTGTGAATAGCTGAAGCTGATGCCGTTAAAGCCATAGACAAAGCTTGAAAGGATAAATTCCAGCACAATAATAATGAAAAGTGCCAGGAAATTGAAAATATAGAAGAATAGGGTATGGGCGCCCATGTGGCCTGTGAACATGCCGGCAAAAACAGCAAAGGAATAAATGAGGAAGGTCACTAAGAGGCTGACTCCAAGCCAGAGGAATACATGATGGGGAAAGGGGACACCTATGGAAAGGCCGCCAAACAAAAGAAACAGCCCGCCCAGCACCACCGGCAGCCCGCAAAGGGTGAGCCCGGAGAGGTAATTGGTCCAGAAAAGGGTCTTACGGCTTAGGGGAAGGGAATGAATCATGGCCGTATTTTTTTGAAAGTGCATGTAGGAGAAAACCAGCAAAGCGGAAAGGAGTGGGAATAAGACAAAAAAGTAAGTCATATAGCCGCTGTTGCTTGAAAGAAGCCTGAGGCTCAAATCGTTCAGGCTTGTTTCTCCGCCTGAGCCAAAACGCTGGGACAAGCTGCTTAAATACCCTCCCAAAGACACGATGAGAAAGAAGGAGTAAGCGAAGCAGGAAAGCCAGAACCGTTTTAAATTATTGAAAAAGAGACCGCGATTAAAGAATGATATTTTTAACGGCATAATCCATACCTCCTAATTCGTACACAAAGATCTCCTCCAGCGTAAGGGGCAGGGCGTCCACAAGAAGGGGACTGAAAGCGTGGAGTCTTTCAAGTACTGCATCCTTTTCACCCCGGACAATGTACATCCATACTCTGCCGCTGGACTGACGGTGGAGGATATTGAGCTCCTCCATTTCGGCAGGCGGCTCGTCCTTGAAAGCGATCTGTATTTTTAAAATATTGCTTTGAAGCTCTGTTAGGCTTCTTTCCAGGAGCACCTTGCCCTGATGAAGAATGCCCACGTGATCGCATACATCCTCAAGCTCCCTTAAATTGTGGGAGGAGATGAATACGGTCATATTTCTTTCCGCCACATCCTGCATAAGAACGCTCCATACCTTTCGGCGCATAACCGGGTCGAGCCCGTCCACCGGCTCGTCAAGGATCATGTAATCGGGCCTTAAGCAGATGCCAAGCCAGAAAGCCGCCTGCTTCTGCATACCTCTGGACAGGCGCCTGAGGCTTTTTCTGGCGTCAAAAGGAAAAACATCGCCCAGTTTTTTAAACCGGTCTTCATCGAAGACAGGATAAACCTTTTTATAGAATTTTTTCATATCAAGCAAATTGGCTTGAGGAAAAAAATAAAGATCATCGGGTATATAGGCAATACGGGCTTTAAGAGCCGGGTTTTCAAATACGGGTTCACCATCAATAGTGATAGTACCGCTGTCAGGGATGAAAGCGCCCGTCATGTGTTTAATGAGGGTGGTCTTTCCCGCACCGTTAGGCCCTACCAGGCCATAAACCGAGCCATTGGCTCCGGTGATGCTGACGCCGTCCAG
>JAFADM010000161.1 GCA_023424865.1 Bacillota bacterium
CAATATAGAATAATTTGGATATAATAGTATATACAAACAGTATAGAGTATATATAGGAGGTAACCGTGAGAAGAAACCGATGGAAGGGTTTCCTGGGGCTTCTTGTAATGGTTCTGTCACTGGCAGGAATGTATCTTTGGCAGACATACGGCAGAGAAGCTGCGGATAAAAAAGAAGTCTTACTTGCACGGCTGGATATTGAGCCTGGGACGCTTATTGACCCTTCGCTTCACTTTGTTATAAAGCGGGTGGACTCGGAGCTTATAATTCCCAATGCTCTCAGCCCTTCCGATGTCCAAGGTGTAAAGGGGCTTGCCGCCAAATATTTAATACCACAGAATGCCATTGTCACGGGCAGGTTCTTTGAGGCATCCGGCCTGGTTCTTTCAGACACACGATTTATTATGAAAATACCTGAATCCTGGGTTTATGCGGTTCCTACCTCCTTGCGAAGAGGTGACGAAATCTTTTTCTATGCCGTGTCGGCAAAGCTTGACCCTTTAGCCGACAGCCGGGTACAGGCGGAGCCGACTGGGTTGCCCGTTTACGGGCAGCAGCTTCCCGATGTAATAGAGGGTTCGGAGCTTGTACTATCCTCTTATGTGGCCTTTGTTAAGGACGGCGCCAACAGGGAAGTGGTGGATATGGATGAAAGGAAACGTATGGATGGCTCGTCACAGGTATCCTCCATTGAAATTGTCTGTACGGATGAGGAAAAGGAAAAGCTGGTAAAATCGGTTTCGCAGGGGAATAAATTTATTCTCGTGTACCGTTGAGCTTATGTGCGGTTTTATAAAGAACACGACCGTTTGTCCTGGTATTTAAAGAAAGGATGTTTCCCATGATTCGTAAATCCTGTCATGTAATCAGTAACGATATTGAGCTTTATCAATTATTCCTGCACAGCGGTATATTCGAAAAGGTAACCCTTGGCTCCAAATGGCTCGAGGATATGACGGAACCTGTTGATATTCTTCTTATTTCAGCTGAGCTTCTGCCTTTGAATGAGCTTCTTAATCATATCCAGGAAAGTACGGTTTTACCGCCAAAGTTGTTCTGCCTTTTATCCGGCAAGGACAGAAACGGTGAATGGGAATCTCTTTCATCCATACTCAAGGCCAGAGGGATTCGCGGAATACCGCCGGATTTGACTCCCCGTCAGATATTCGAACAGGTATGTGAAGAATCCGCTATTGATGTGAGGGTAAGACCCAATGTCATTGCCTTCTTTGGGGCGGACAGCAAAACCGGCGTTTCCATAACCGCTCAGGCCGCTGCTGAAGCTCTGGCAGACGAGACCGATTTAAGGGTCTGCTTTATAAATGGCTCTGGAAGACCCGGAATTCAGTATCATGCCCAGGGAGGAGATCACAAGGGCATGGATTTTATAAAATCCAAGCTGTTCAGCAAGGTCCTTTCTCCTGAGGAGCTGGAAACGGCCATGGTTCCCTGTGGCAGGCTTATGGTGCTGCCAGGCATTCAAAGGCTGCCGGATCTTAAGCAGTACCATCCCTACCATGTTGAACAACTGGCGGATTTGGCATCACGAAGTTTTGATGCAGTTATTCTGGATGCTGGATGTTATCCGGAATCGGGTCTCTACATAGGGGCACTTCATTCGGCAGGTGTTAAGTTTATGGTGGCAGGACAGCAGGAATCTTCCTTTAAGGCCTTTGAAAAGGCCAGAGAGCAGGTTTTGAAGGTGCTGGATATTGATACCGGTTCGTTTATGCTGCTCATCAATCGTTACTCCGAGCTGTTACGTTTGCCCACCGCCTATAAGCTGGGTGAAGCTTATGGAATGATGCCTGCCGCAATTCTTCCCAATATCCCTTACGCCTTTTGCCAAACCGAAAAAGAACAAAAAACCCTTAGGGGTATGGATGCAAACTATGACAAGGCCCTGGGCGATCTGGTCCGGATTATGGCAGACCGGTTGGGCGCCGAATGCAAAAAAAAGGTTCAGGTTTCAGATAGAACGTTTCGTCTTCCCTTTCTAAAAAGCAGAAAAGGAGCGGTAATATGAAGAGGGAAACGCTCTTAATGCCTGAATTTGGGCTTGAAGCCCAAAGAAATACAGGTGTGGAGGAACCGAAACCCTTTGACCTGGAAAAATATTTGTCCGATAAGAAGCAATCTCTTAAGACCAGTATGTCGGGTGCCCAGGACAGAATGTCCCGATTTCTTATTCTTTGCCATCGCGCCTATCAGTATATAAATGATGAGTGGAACGGAGAAAGTACCAAAACCCGAAGTGACATTCTTTTAACGCGTCAGAAAAGAGCCATTCTGGGCTATCCCGAGGAAGTCAATTATTTTAAGGATAAGATTGTGGAGTTTCTCAAAGCTAACAGACTTGAGGAAGAGGTCTTTCCCGATTGCTATACCTCTCTGGCCGACGGTATTTTTCATGAAAACTGGGGCCTGTCCGTGCTGGCAGGCTGGATGGCTTTAACACAAAGCTCCTCGGCAAAAATCATAGGCAATCGGGTTTATTACCTGAATCCCCAAACAGGGAAAATGGAGCTTCAGGATCACAGAATAACCCGTGAACGGGTCGAGCAGTTAAGAAAGGCTCTCCTGCTTTCAGACAGGACAAAAAGGCTAGACGATGATTATTCGGAGGTCTATATGCATTCAGGTGAGCGTGTGACCATCTATACGGGAGATCTTGTTTTGAAGGGCCAGTCGACCCTGGTTTTTCGGAAAAGCGTTATAGAAGCTTTGACCTTTGAAGAGCAGGCCAGAAGAGGAACGATTCCTTACGATCTCATCCCTTGCCTGAAGGCTATGGCAGGCTGCGGTGTGAATGTGGCTTTTATCGGTCCTATCCGTTCGGGAAAGTCCACTATGCTATTAACCTGGCAAATGTATGAGAGGCCCGATTTGGAAGGTGTTTTTATTCAGACCGATCCTGAAATACGCATCCACGAGGTTATGCCCCATGCACCTATAATGAATCTGATTGCCGACGGCCAGGAGCTTCTTCGCCTGGTTAAAAAGGTTCTTCGCTCCGATGCCGACTATATTGTGGTGGCGGAAGGCAGGGACGGGTACGCTTTTCATGTGCTGGTGGATGCAGCCAATAAAGGAACCAACCGGAATAAAACTACCGTTCACTTATCACGAGCTGAGGATTTTGCCTATGATATTGCCTCAAAATTAAATCAGATCATGGGCGGGCATCTTGATTATCAGATTGTCAGGGTGGCCAATTCCTTTAATTACATATTTGAAATGATCCAGCTGCCGGAAAATAAGGCGCAAAAGAGGCTTTCAGCAATTTATGAAATGCGCAGCGACCCTGTGAGCCATGAAATAACCTATCACAAAATATGCGCCTATGACCGGAAGTCGGGGGGGTGGACCTTTCATTATACTTTAGGGGAGCGGGTTAAGGAAATTGGTGCCCAGGAAAACCCGGAGGCCCTGGAAGCCTTCAGTGCCAGTCTTGAAAGGCTCGCTCATGATTATCCTATGAAGAACCCCACGGTTCTTCGTCCCCTTTATTCAGGCAAGAAGGAGGCCTTACACGTTCATGATTCTTAAGCTGGGTATCCCTCTTATAATTGCAGTGAGCTTCCAGTTCGGCCTCTGGATCCTGTGCGGAAATGAAATAGGCCGCCTTTTTTCAGACTTCCTAATGAAAAGGCATTACAGGCGGCTCTCCCAGGGGCGTCGTAGTCCTAAAAAGACAATGCTGCCCTTAAGGCATCTTCAACGTCTTTTAAGTGTCGTCGGCAAGGGACGTGAAAGGGAGGGAGCCTACGGGATACTTTTGGGAACTGCCATGTTGTTTTCCGCATCCCTGGCTGTCTTTGCCCGAATGGGGTCTGTTTTGGGTTCGCTCGCACTTTCGTCTGCAATTGCCCTTTTACCCTATGCGCTGTTGCGGGTTCGGCTGAAAGCTATACGAATTGAGAGCTCATACGAAGGAATAGAGCTAATTACCGGCCTTATCAATAATTACCGCCAGTCGGAGCTCAACATGCTGGAAGCATTGGAACAGAGCGCATGCAAGGCAGTAGAGGGAAGCTTCTCAAAGAAGCACTTGTTTCGACTCTCTACTATTTTGAGGGCCTACAAAAATGAGGATGAATTGGATGAAGCTGTCTCTTCCTTTGTTTATGCTTTTGATACGGAATGGAGCGCACTTATTGGAATGAATATCAAAATGGGTGTTTTGGATGGAACGGATGTACGCCCCGGCCTTGATGATATTTTAACAAAGCTGGAGGGTATAAGCGAAACCATAGAGGAAGAAAAAAGGAACAATAACGAGTCCTTTTCAATGATTCGTTTTATTCTTGTACCTCTTTATCTTGCCGGTGTCTATATGGCAGTTCAAGCCTTTGGCTTTACCCTGACCAAATACTTCAGCTATCAGTTTAACACCAGTCTAGGGCTTTTTTGGGGAAGCCTTTCTATAGGAGGCATGATGCTGTGTTTTGTCATTCTGAGCCTTGCCAGAAAGCCAAAATTCGACTTTTAGAGGGAGGCCTGCCATGGATGTACTCATATTTGGTGCATTGATGATACTTTTTGCTTTCGGTGCTTCGCTTTACTTCAAGCCCGAAGTCCCCACAAAAATAAGAAGGCGTGTCTGGCGGACACGGGCCGACAGCCTCATTCAAAAGCTTTCCGGAATAATAGCTGGCAAGGAGACTGAAGAATTGCTGGCACAAGCCGGCTTTCCTCTGCCAGGAGCCTGCTATCAGGCCCTTCGAGGATTAATTCTTCTTCCGTGGTTTACAATCCTTTTACATCAACGGCTCACACAGGGAGGAGCAGAGCAGAATGCCGCACTCCTCTGGCTGGTTCTTTTTATTGTTTCCATGCCCCGGCGAAGAATTTTGGGCATAAAAAGCCCCATTGCCCTCTTTTGCAGTTGGAACCAGAAACGGCTCCGTCAGAAATACAATAAAGAAATTTACCGCTGCTTCAGCCAGCTCAAGAATCTGGCGGTATCCAGAGCCAAAGAGGGTATGTCGGGGGATGCCATGCTTTTAGAAATGGCCAGGTACACCCGCTATACAAAGCCCATTTTTAATCGTGCCATCGCCTACTGGGTGGAAGCCAGATACGAGGAAGCCCTGACCTACTTAAAAAACACACTGGACACCCAGGATGGGGAAGCGCTGGCAGGTGTGCTTGGAAGGCTGGAATACCTTAAGCTGCCGGAGCTTTTAAACCAAATTGAGCTGTATCAAAAAGGTGCTGAGGAGAGGCGAAAAACCGCATCCCGAAGTGCCAGGGAGTTTAAGGCTAATTTATTGTTTGCCCTGGTTCTGTCAACAGGAATGGTGCTTTTAATTAATTTTCTTATAATCACCATAGCTATTGATGCGTTGGACTTTTATAGAAATTTCAGTTTTTAGTTTTATCAATGCAGTAGAGCTGGAATAATGCAATGGAGCTGGATTAATGCAATGGAGCTGGATTAATGCAATCGAACTGGATTAATGCTATAGAAGTAAATTAATCCCATAGACCTAAAATGTGAAAGGAGGTGAGGTCATGAAAAACATTATCGTAACTATCGGTGAAATTCTCCTGGGTGTCATTCTGTTTCTTTTTATAATGGGTACAACCAATTCTTTTAAAAGTGAATCCACCCGTATTTTCAACAGCACCATCGACAAGGTGGAAACCGTTCAGCCCTGATAGTCTGGCCTATAGAATCAGAACCCGAGTAGGAGGGGAGGATGAAGGGATTTATAACTGGAGCTGCCATGCTGCTTTTGCTCATGGTCTTTCCGCTGCAAACAGCCCTAGAAATGGCTAATGAAGTACGTATGACAGTGTTTTCGGATATTGTTCACCTGTCGGTTCAGCGTGCCCGGGTTGACGGATACTTCAAATCCTCTACCATTACGGAGCTGAAGCAGTCTCTCTTAAATGCATTCCCGGATCTCAGCGAGGGAGAAATTTACATTAACGTAACCACTGCACCGAAGTACCGGCTGGATGTCTTTGACATACGGGAGGCTATCTTTTATGACATCCGCATCCCGGTAAGGGGTATTATAGCGGTGCCTCAGCTGTTTGGAATTGAAGCTGACAGGAATCACTACATGTCCAGGCGCAGCGGTATGGTTTTAAGTGAGCTGCCCATGCCTTAAAGCGCTAAAAGAATTTTCAGAAAGCTCAATGGGGAGCATTTTGAATGGGTGAAAACGCTTGAAAGAGAAAGGAGCTGCCTGGAGGCTGGTAATAAATGAAACAATTTTTATTGGGGTGTGCCGCATTTCTGCTGGCCCTAATCTTTTACTCCTTTCAACATGATCTTAATTTGAACCAGCAATACCTGAAGGATTTGAAGGAAGTCTGCGTCGAGGCTTCGGCGGCAGCGGCACTGTTTGTTGAAAGAAGCGAATATGGACAGGGCAGGGTTGTTTTTAACAGGGAAGAGGGAGAAAAAGCCATTCGAGCCGTTATAAAAGTTATGCTGGATTTGGACGATTCCCTCTATCCCCTTTATGGAAGTTACTGGCAGGAGCAAATTGCCTACAGGATCTATTTTCTTGATGACAGCAATACGGTATATCCTTTGGTTTTTGTAGATCCGGAAACAGGCTACAGCGAGGTGATACGTAAGCCTACGGTGGTGGTTACCGTATCGGCCGGAAAAGCCTGGTACTCCCTCGATTTTCTAAAGAACCAGGGGGGAATCAACAGGCGAAGTGCCTCACATGCCTGGGAGGCATACAATTAAATGACCGGAACCCGTATTTCTCTGGTTATTTTCACCTGTGTGTTTGTCTTGCTTTTTCGCACCTTTGCTTTATAATTTATGTATACTTCATAAGAGGAAAGGTGGAATAGCTTTGAGTCATGAGTTGATCCTCGTGCTGGATTTCGGGGGACAATATAATCAACTGATAGCTCGTCGGGTAAGGGAAGAGAACGTTTATTGCGAGGTACTTCCGTTTCATGCACCCATAGAGAAAATAAAAGCATTGAATCCCAAAGGCATTATATTTACTGGAGGTCCGGCATCGGTTCTGGACAAGGATGCGCCTAAGTGCAGCGAAGAGGTTTTCAAGCTGGGCATACCTGTTCTGGGCATATGCTATGGCATGCAGCTGATGAGCGTAATGCTGGGTGGCAGTGTAACCCGTGCTCATAACAGAGAATACGGAAAGATAGGCATAACTGTTCAGGAAAACGAGGTGCTTTTTAAAGGTGTAGAGCATGAAACTACTTGCTGGATGAGCCACACTTATCATGTGGACAAGCCCCCGGAGGGATTCAGGGTTATCGCGGGATCATCAAATTGCCCGGTAGCCGCCATGATGGATGAGAAGCGTTCCTTCTTTGCCGTTCAGTTCCATCCCGAGGTAATGCACACCCCCAGAGGAAAAACCATTCTTCACAATTTTCTATATGAAGTATGCGGACTTTCCGGTGACTGGAAAATGAGCTCTTTTGTTGAAGAGTCAATTGAAAGCATTCGTCATAAGGTTGGTGACAAGAAGGTGCTTTGCGCCTTATCGGGAGGCGTTGACTCATCCGTGGCTGCTGCCCTTATTCACCGTGCCGTAGGTGACCAGCTCACATGTATTTTTGTTGATCACGGTCTTTTGCGCAAGGACGAGGGTGATCAGGTTGAAACGGTTTTCAAGGAACAATTCAACATGAAAATGATCCGCGTTGATGCGGAGGAACGTTTCTTGGCGAGGCTGAAGGATATCTCCGAGCCTGAGACAAAGCGTAAAATCATTGGTGAGGAATTTATAAGGGTATTTGAAGAGGAAGCCAAGAAAATTGGCAAGGTGGATTTTCTGGTACAGGGGACCATTTACCCCGACGTTATAGAAAGCGGTGCAGGGGATGCAGCCGTAATCAAGAGCCACCACAATGTAGGAGGGCTTCCCGACTATGTGGATTTTGAGGAGATCATTGAACCCCTTCGCAACTTATTTAAGGATGAAGTCCGAAGAGCAGGCCTGGAGCTTGGGCTTCCGGAGCATCTGGTCTGGCGTCAGCCGTTCCCCGGTCCTGGTCTGGCTATTCGCATCATCGGCGATATTACGAAGGAAAAGCTGGATATTTTAAGAGAAACCGACTTTATCTTCCGTGATGAAATTGCCCGTGCCGGTCTTGACAGGGATATTAATCAGTACTTTACGGTACTAACCAATATGC
>JAFADM010000279.1 GCA_023424865.1 Bacillota bacterium
TTTTTATCCTCGGACTTGGGTTTATTGGACTTATTTTAACACAATTCCCAAGGAGTTTGTTAATTTTTTTTCAATCTTTTAATTTAGATTCTTTCATAAAGACAGCAGCCGTATTGCCTGCACCCTCTATAAGGTCACAGTAAAAAAGTCACACACGGGCAGAATAAAAAAACATAGTACCGGGGCTGCGCTGCCAGAGCCTTCTGGTAGTTGACGCCTATCCACCGGATATAAGGTGCAAGAAATAGGTATCCCTTCTGGAATAGAGACTTTAAAATACTCAGGTGAGTGACTGGGATTCGTTGAACTTGCGGTACTGGCTGGCGCTGTAGCCCATCACCCGCTTATAGGCCCTGCCGAAGGAGGTGGAGCTGTCGTAGCCCACAAGAGCGCTTATCTCCGTTATGGACAGCCTGGGATCCTGCAAAAGACGGTTGGCTTCACGAATTCTAAGATTCTCCAGATAAGAGGAAAAGGTTTCTCCGATAAGCTGCTTGATAAAAACGGACAGATAGCTTTCCGTCATGCCGAAGTGCATGGACAGGGTTTTCATGCATAGATTATTTTCCATGTAATGAGAATTGATGTAGCGTATGATTTCATTTTCAATTTTCTCCTGCTTCTGCTGAATGGTGAGCAGGTTCTTTTGGCAAATAACCTCATACTGTTGGAGAAGAAGGGTGAAAAATTCCTCCGTTGACATGGCGGTACAGGCCGGACGGCTTTTTATAAGGCTGATATCCCAGGGTGAATTGGCCAGGGTGCCTATCATGCGATAGATTAAAAGCTCCCTCATGTAATAGGATACCGGGTTTATGGCAAAATTGTTTTCATAGACCGTATTAAGAATGGCCCGGATCTCCTCAAAGCGTCCCAAGCCGGCATATTCCAGAAGCTTGACCTCTTCCTGGGTGGAATAGCGAAAGTTCGAGCCGTCCCGGGCATTGTATTCGTTAAGGTAAAAAATACTGGCTGAGGCAGACTTTTGATTTATCATCATGCTCCTTGCCTCGGAAAAGGACAGGTGAACCTCCTGAAGCGCGGCATATTCCGACCCGATAAAAAACACCGTTTCAACCCGGCAGGTGTCCTTCATCTGAAAATAAATTTCCCTCAAATGATTCTGCATGGAAGATCCGGTTTGAGCCTCGTCCTCACTATAGAGCAGGGTTAAGTGGCCGGGATCCGGCCAAAAGCAGGGAAAAAGCCTTCTTCCCTCCTCCATATGGGCGCTTCCTAAAACAGCTTCCACAAGCCCCTTTTCCTTTTCATAATCGGTCCCCTCCTCGGGACTGCATTTCATGTAAACGCCGCGAAAGCGCCTATTTGCAGTATTGAGGCCGAAGTCTTCCAGATGCAAGGATAGATTGTCTTCGTCCAGAAGCTGCCCAGACACAAGCTGAATAAAAAAGGCTTCCCTAAGCTGCTTTTTCTGCTGCTCCACCTTTGCTTCCAGATTATAATTGCTGGAAACCAGTACCGATATGTTGTTTGACAGATTCCAGAGTCCGTTTTTCACCTGCTGGCTCCGGCTTTCATATTTTGAAGGAAAAGCCTGGGAATTCATTTTTCCCAAGATGCTCAAAAGAGGGCGCTGATTGTATTTAAAGGCGGCAAACACCACAAGGGCGCCAAAGAAGGCCACCAGAGCCGTGGACAAAACGGTGAGCCCCAGATTTCCCCTTACCGTTTTTAAAAGATGCTCCCTGGGTATGGCTATGACATAGGTCCACCCATAAACATTGGATTTTAAATAGGAAATGTTCATCATTTTTCCGTCAATTCGTTTTTCCAGCGTGCCTTCGGAAACCGTCAGCTCCTCATTGTCAATTTTCTGAGCCGCATAGCCCGTCTGCTCCATACTAATGAGAAATTCGCCCTTATCATCCAAAATATACATAAAGCCCGCTCCCAGATCAAAGGCGGGCGAAAGGGTTTTTTCCACCTGCTCCTCGTTAAGAATGAAAAACAAATTGCCTGTAATAACCTCCGACGGCTTGTTGTAGGATATCTTGGTGTAGTAGGGCAGCCGGTATATAAGCTGATGCTGCTCGTCGTCTCCCTGTCCGCTTGCCAGCGAGTAAAGCCTGCTGTTGCCGGAAGGATTCTCCCGCACCCAGGAAACCCATTCCATATAGCTCAAGGAACCAAAGTCAAAGTAGCTGCCGTAGTACCTTTCAATATTTATAAGCGCCCTCTTTGGAGCCAGAAGCAGCTGATTGTTTGTAATATAAAGAAAAAAAGATTCCACATATTGGTTAGGATCGCTGAATTCGGGGAAGTTCTTTGCTGCTTTTTGCAGCTCCAGAAGATCAACATTTTCCTTTCCTCGGGCATTGATGACCTTATCGAAAAGCGTTAGCTGATTCAAGGTCTCACTATAATCCTTGATGGCATGAAGGCTTTTCTCCAGTGTTTCCATGGAGTTTTTAAGTATGAGCCTGTTGGAGTAAAGCGTCTGCTGGGTAGCTATTTCCAAAGTATTTTTATAGGCCAGAACCCCCATAACAATGGGAATGAGAAGAATCATGAAGTAAGAAATAGTAAAGTGCCGGAGAGAGGATTTAGCGGATTTTCTACCTTGATCCCTCATATTCCTCATTTACATCTTCCTCCTGTTAAGCAGCTTATTTA
>JAFADM010000292.1 GCA_023424865.1 Bacillota bacterium
ATCTTGCAAACCCCACGCCTAATAATAACAGATCGGAAAACAAGGCACTTTTATTATTTTCATTATACTGCAATTTATAATTTGGCTTAAACCTTATTTCAGTGTTCAAGGTCTTCCAAATTAAAGCCGGATAATCTTATTTATACAATTTTATATAATGCTGCGATGTGTCTTGATGATTAGGTTTTGATATAAATATGGCATAAATGATGGTGAAATTCAACCTACAAAACTTCAGCTTCCGCCAATCGGAAAAAATGAAGCCTCGAAATATGAATTATTAACCACATTCGGAAATATTCATGCTTGCTCTATTAACACAAGGGCAGTACACTACTTGGCGTATAACTATAGAATCAGGATCTTCCTGGGCTTTTGGAACTTTTATACCGGCGGAACCTCGTTTTTAAGCGGTTTGCCTATAAGGTCCAGCTGCCAGTGGGAAGATAAGAAAGGAAAAAAGATGAGGATAGGTTTAATTGGCTGCGGCAATCACTCAAACAAGGTTTATGCTCCGTCCCTCCTGCGATACAGGAAGGAGCATCCTGACACTCTTTTAGCCGGTTGCTGCGATATAAACCGGCAAAATGCGGAGCTGTTTGCACAAAGGGTCGGTTTTGAAAGAAGCTACACCGACTACAAGGAGATGCTGGAGAAGGAGCAGCCGGATGCGGTGATGCTCATTACGCCTTATCACATAACAGCCCGGGTGGCGTCCGAAATGTTTGAAAAGGGTTGCCCTGTTTTTATTGAGAAGCCTCCCGGAGCAAGCTTTGACGAATGCAGCAAGCTTGTGGATTTGCTCCGGACAAAGCCCTGCCTTCATCAGGCCGCTTTCAACAGAAGACATATACCGGTTATACGCAAGCTCAAAAGGGATATTATCGAAAAAAGCACTCCGATGCAGCATATCGACTATCAAATGTACCGGATAAACCGCCTGGACAGGGACTTTTACGCTACGGCGGTTCATGGAGTGGATCTTGTGTGCAATCTTGCCGGGGGCAATTGTCTGGAGGCAAGCTTTATGTACAAGGAATTAAATCAATTCGGGGCCGGAGTCATGAATATCTTTATCCAATTGCTGTTTAATTCGGGAATGACTGCCCAGCTTTCCTTTTGCCCCGTTTCGGGAGAGGTGATGGAAAGGCTGACCGTAACCACGGATGGTGGAACTTATTTTGTTAATACACCCATGTGGAGCAACTCGGACAATGGTGAGCTGATTTTCAGGAATAAGGAGACGCAGGAAACCCTCAGCGCTTCAGATGGCGACGCCATGTTTGAAAGCAACGGCTTCTGGCACCAGCTGGATTCCTTTTTTGAACATGTGAGGGAGGGCAAGCAGCCGGCAGATTCGCTTTTTACATGCCTGGATACCATGAGGCTTGCAGACTTAATCAGGACCAAAGAAGCCCGTTACCTGCGGTAAAAATACAAAAAAATCAGCCTCTAAAACTTCTGCTTTTTCTGATCGTAAAAAATGCATGTCGCCCGTCGTAAGTTTTGAAGAGCTTCGGAAGTAATGGATCTTGCCGGTTTCCTTCCCGGACGCTAAACTGCATAGCGTAGGGAGTAAACCTGTGAAACAGCGCTTCTTAAAGATAAAGAGACCGGGGACTTCCGGATGGATATGGAGGGAGACTATTGAAAACCAACACGACAGTCCACGCAGTCAGAAAAAAAGAAGGAAGCCTCAGACATACGCTTTCATGTATGGCAAGAGACAAGCACCTTTATCTGATGCTGGTCCCATTCATCGCCTATTACCTCGTTTTTTACTACAAGCCCTTTGAAGGCTTGCAAATGGCTTTTCAAAACTTTCAGCCCTTTCTTGGAATAAAGGGAAGCCAATGGGTGGGCTTTGATAATTTTGTGACCTTTTTTACCGGCCCGTATTTTTGGAGAATTATAAGGAATACCCTTTTAATCAGCGTCTACAATCTGATATTCGCTTTTCCTGTACCCATAATCCTTGCTCTTTTGTTTAACGAGGTAAGAAATAAGAAATTCCGCACCCTGGTACAGACCATTTCCTATATGCCTCACTTTATTTCAACTGTTGTTATTGCAGGTCTGGTGGTGAATTTCCTTTCGCCGTCCACCGGAATTGTCAATCTGGTTCTAGGTCAATTGGGAATGGAACCCGTTTATTTTCTTACCAAGCCGGAGTACTTCCGTTCTATTTATATCATACAGGGAATTTGGGCAGGCGCAGGCTTTGGCTCCATCATTTACTATTCCTCCCTTTGCTCCATTGATGCGGAGCTTTATGAGGCCGCCACCATAGACGGGGCGGGACGCTGGAAGCAAACCCTTCACATTACTTTGCCCGGGCTTATGAGCACTATCGGCATTATGCTTATTCTTCAGATAGGGAACCTTATGAACGTGGGCTATGAAATGGTTATTCTTTTGTATCAGCCCGTTACCTATGAAACAGCGGATGTCATCGGAAGCTTCGTTTACCGTGCGGGTATCGAGAGCTCGAATTACTCCATGTCAACGGCGGTAGGTTTGTTTAACGGTGTGATTTCCCTGATATTGGTGCTTTCTGCCAACAAAATATCCAAAAAACTCAGCGAAGTTAACATCTTTTAAGAAGGGAGAGCCAATATGAAGAGGACAACCGGAGAAAAACTGTTTGGCGGCTTCAATACCGTAATCATGCTGCTTATTTGCCTCATGACCCTGTATCCCCTGTGGTATGTCATTATTGCTTCCTTTTCCAATCCGGCGGCGGTATCCACCGGAAAGGTGACTCTTTTGCCTGTGGGGTTTGAACTGGCCTCCTTTAAGATGGTTTTTGAAATGAAAAACATCTGGACAGCCTATGGAAATACCGTGTTTTACTCTGTTTTCGGCACGGTTATCAGTCTGGTTTTTACTGTCCTTGGCGCCTACCCTCTTTCTAAAAGAAGGCTTAAGGGCCGCAAGTTCATCATGTTTTTTGTTTTGGTTACCATGTGGTTTAACGCGGGAATGATGCCCAACTTCCTTAATTTTCAGCAGCTTGGCCTGTATGACAGCCGGTGGGGAATTCTCCTTTGCTTTGCTGTAAATACTTTTTATGTCATACTCATGCGTACCTTTTTTGAAAATGTGCCGGATTCCATGGAGGAGTCCGCTAAAATGGACGGGGCAAATGATTGGCGTATTCTTACAAGCATTTATCTTCCCCTTTCCGTACCTGCCCTGGCAACAATTACCATGTACTATTTTGTAGGGCGATGGAACGCTTACTTCTGGAGCATGCTGCTTTTAAAGGACCAAAGCAAGATTCCCCTGCAGGTGCTTTTAAAGAGATTGATTGTAGAAATTTCCTACACCGTAAACCAGGCGGTTGATATGAGTGCGGGAAACATGACGGAACAGACGGTTGTATATGCCACCATTGTTGTCGCCGTCATACCCATGCTGATACTGTATCCGTTCATCCAGAAATTCTTTGTCAAAGGCATTATGGTAGGCGCAATAAAAGGCTAGTTCATGCGCCGGCCATGCAATATATTAACGAGGAGGAACGTCTATGAAAAAAAGAATCCTGACACTTGCCCTTGCAACAAGCCTTGCGGCATCTGTCTTAACCGGCTGTGGGGGACAGCCCGCTTCACCCGGCACCGGAGCAAACACGCCGACCCCGTCGGCATCCGCCAGTGCCACGCCTTCCGCCCAGCCGGAGGGGTATAACGGATCGGATAATCTGAAGGTTTCAGAAAACCCGGCCACCATGACCCTGTTCTCTGCCTTTGGCGGAAACGGCGCACCTAAATCCGATATGCCCGTATGGCAAAAAGCAGCTGAAATAACAAACATTACGGTAGAGAACATAGCCAACGAGTCCATCTCGGACGATCAGCAGTCTTTCAGCACCATGCTTGCGTCAGGCCAGCTTCCCGACATTATCCAGGGACAGCGGATCATATTAAGCCCCGTCCTGGCCCAGGGCGTCTTTATCTCTCTCAATGAGCTGATTGATCAATACGCACCCAATATTAAAAAGTTTTTAGAGGATTTTCCGGATGCGGTCAATGCCGGCACAGGTCCTGACGGCAAGCTTTATACCCTTACGGGAACATTGGGCGGCGAACCGGGAAAAGCGCTCCCTTCCATGGGCTTCTTCATCCGCCAGGACTGGCTGGATACCCTTGGACTAAAGACGCCCACAACCCTTGAAGAGTTTAAAAACGTACTTTATGCTTTCCGCAACAACGACCCCAACGGAAACCAGAAAAAGGACGAAATTCCCTATTTCTATCGCGATAAGGGCGTTTGGCCCCTGCTCCAGCTTTGGGATGCACATAACGAATGGTACGTAGGAGCCGATGACAAGGTGCATTTCGGAAGGATGTCTGCCGAATACAAGGAAGCCCTCATTGAGCTGGCCCAATGGTACAAGGACGGTATCATTGACCCTGAAGTATTCACCAGAGGCTCCCAGGCGCGTCAGTTCCTTCTGGGAAATGACCTTGGCGGCGTCACCGTTGACTGGTTCGCTTCAACCGGTCAAATGAACGATTCTCTCAAGGAGCAGAATTCCAAGCTGAATTTTGTTGCAATGGCTCCTCCCGCCGATGTCAACGGTGCTGTCAAAATAGATCAAAGCCGCGCACCTATTCACGCCTATGCATGGGGTATTTCCAGAGACTGCAAGGATCCTGTTACAGCTATAAAATACCTGGATTTCTGGTTTAGTGAATCCGGCACGCTGCTTAGGAACTTCGGAATTGAAGGCGAGCATTATGAGATAGTAAACGGCGAGCCCACTCCCCTGGAGGTTGCGCTTTCCCATCCTGCCGGCTTCCCCAACTTCTTAAGAAGTATTGGCGCAGGCTATGAAATCGGCGCTTACGGAAGCCTTGTGGCTGAGGTTATTACCATGAACAAGCAGGCCAAGGAAGGCTTTGAAATGTACGAAAAGAGCACATGGATTCAGCCACCGTTCCCCACGCTTGTTTTGAATGAAGAGGAACAAAAGCTGAAGGATGCCAACTGGACCAATATTATGGCCCTTTCCGACGAATACCTGCAAAGCGCCTTAATGGGAGCTGTTGACATTGAGGCCACATGGGAATCCCACCTGGCTCAGCTGGACAAAATGAACCTGTCCAAAGTAGTTGAAGGCTATAACAGTGCCTATGAACGCTACAAGGTCAGTGGAAAATAATAACAAATAATTACTAATTGTACAATGCCTTAGCGCATGGCAGTGGATGGCAGGTTTTACCTGCCATCCTTTTGCGTTCTTTAAGCGGTAATTTGGCATAATTGAGCGCTGACTTAAGTTTGCGTCCAGGCTGCACAGGCGGGGCAAGCAGTAGCTTGCTGCTGGTGACGGCGGCTTTGCCCATATCGCACAGCAGCGGAATTAAAGCTTTTCTTCCTCCAGCAGCCTTTTGTAATAGGCCTTTGCCTGATACAGAGCACCTATGGGGTTGTGGGCAAGGACTCTGTCCTTGGTCACAAGGGTGGTGCACAGGGCCTTGGAGTATTTCATAAAAAGGCTGTCATGGCCTACGCAAAGGCCCACGACAACATTCAGGTCGGTTTTATTCTTATTGAGTACCTTTGCCTGTAAAATAGGGTTGCATAAGGTGGTGCCTGCAGTCTTGAGATACTGCTCGTCAATGCCGATGTTCTTTTTTTCCACCGCACCAACCTTACAAGCCACACCGAAAACCTCAAAGCCTTTTTTTCGCAAAATTTCGGCAAAAATATGGCTTTCGCTCAAAAGGCCGATACAGGTAGCAACACCAATTTTTTTTGCACCGATGCGGCGGGCAAACTCCATAATTTCCTCCACCCGGGTGTACCTGCCGTAAAAGCCGCCCTCCACCTCGGCAGCGGCGACGGCTACCTTGTGAATGTATTCGTCGTCGGTATACAAAGCCACCACCTTGTCAATTTCCTTTTGGGACAGACCTGTAGTAAGGCAGAACTCCGGATAGCGGCTGCTGCGGGTGGCACAGTGTTTTGCGCCGCAATCCACACAGGTAGGGTTTATTTTTTCCATTTTTATGTCATCCCTTCTTCATGAATCCATCCGGCTTAAGCAGACGAAATCATGGTATTGCCAAATAAAAACCCTATTAAATTAATATGCTTAATAGGTTATAGATGTACCTCATGATACCCTAAGCCTTGCTTCGTGTCAATCCTTGAGACCCACATCCCCATTGCGTCCTGGTTCGCGTTGCTGTTATTTGGACAGGAACGCTCTCCCGTCAGGTTAGGGCAGAAGGTCTATCAAAGAAAGTAATTTGCCAATGCTAATCAAATTATAGATTTAGCGTTTCATTGTAGAAGCTGATGCTTTTATGACTGTTTCTGTACATGGACGGTGACACCTTCATAATGCTTTTAAAGGTGCTGCTGAAATAATAAATGTCATTAAAGCCTGTGAGAAACGCGACCTCACTGATTTTGTACTCGCTAAGCTGCAGGAGGTTGGCGGCTTTATTGATGCGTACCTGTGATATGAACTGCTGAATGGTTTGATTCATTGTTTTTTTGAAAAGGGCGCCGCAATAAACAGGATTTAAGTCCAACATACGGGCCAGCTGGGCAACCGTGATATGCTCGGCGTAATGCTCAATAATGTATTTTTTTATGGTGTTGATGTGATAATTTTCATCCGATTTGTTTTGCCCGTACATAAGCTTATGTAAAATGAGGCCGAAAAGAGCCTGACATTTCAATTGATACCCCTCGGTCTGCTGCAGCCATTCGTATTTGATTGAGGAGAACAAAGGTTCAAAATCGGTAAAATCAATACCTGCTATAACAGGAGGGAGCTGGCGGAGCACATCGCTTTCACCGTAAAGAAAATCAATTGAAACGCAGGTCATACCCTGTGTGCTGGCAATTCGCGAGCTTCCCGGCTGGATAAAGATAACATCCCCGGCTTTAACATGATAGCTGGACCCGTTGATGATGTAATCGGCAGATCCGCTTTGTACAAAAACCAGGTCATAAAAATAAATATGAGTTGAATTAAGCTTCCAATTGGTTGAGCATTCCTTCTGAACAAAATAAATCATGGTCGGATAATTTCCTGAACTCATAGCCATCTCCCGAAATAAATTGTTGTTGAAGCCGATGCGATATACTATCAGTATAATCTATCCCGGAAAAAAATCATTCATTTCTTTAATAATTATAAATAAAATAGAATTCTTATATGGTCAAGGTGTTAATAAGAAAAGTAAAATACAACTGTAACGGCTTCATTTATTCACAGGTAAAGGAGAGACTATGATAAAGGTTGCAATAATCGGGACAGGCGGTATATCGCCAGCTCATATTAAGGCCTATCTGGCATTTCCGGACAGATGCAGAATTGTTGCATTATGCGATATTTATCCGGAAAAATCCAAGGCAAAGGCAAAAGAATTTGGACTGAATGCAGAGATCTTTGATTCACACAAAAAACTTATAGAGGAGTCAGAGTTCGATTTAGTCAGTGTTTGCACCCCTCCGTTTTGTCATGCGGAAATAGCCATAGACTGCCTGAATGCGGGAAAAAACGTCATAGTGGAAAAACCTATGGCCGCATCCCTGGAAGAATGTGACAGAATGATCGAAGCGCAAAAGCACAGCGGGAAGGTTTTGGCGGTTATTGCGCAGAATCGTTTTAACGACTCTGTGTGGAATTTGAAGACCATACTGGACAGCGGAAAAATAGGAAGAGTACTTCACGCACAGGTGGATTCCCACTGGTGGCGGGGGCACTGCTATTATGATCTTTGGTGGCGTGGCCTTTGGGAAAAGGAGGGCGGCGGCTGCACCTTGAATCATGCGGTTCATCATATTGACATGCTGGCCTGGATGCTGGGCAAGCCCTTAAAGGTACAGGCACTTTTAAGCAACGCCGCCCACGACAACGCAGAGGTTGAGGATATTTCTATTGCAGCCTTACTTTATGAAAAAGGTACGGTTGCACAGATTACCAGCTCCGTTATTCATCATGGCGAGGAGCAGCAGATTATTTTTCAGGGGGAAAAGGCAAGAATATCCGCACCCTGGAAGACAAGAGCTTCCGTATCCACATCCAACGGCTTCCCCCAAAGAGCGGAGGATCTGGAGCGTGAGCTGACGGAAGCCTTTGAAGGCTTACCCGCCCTTAAGCACTCGGGACATGCGGGAGAAATTAACGATGTATTGACCGCCCTTGAAACGGGAGGTGCCCCTCTTATCACGGGAGAAAGCGGACGGCTGACCATTGAAATAATCACGGCTATCTATAAAGCCGGATTTGAGCAGCGGACCATAGCTCTGCCTATTAAAAAAGAGGATCCCTATTACACCGCAAGGGGAATACAGGAGAACGCGATTCATTTTTATGAAAAAACAGCCTCTGTGGAGAACTTTTCAAATGAAGCCATTACTGTTGGAGGCAATTACGATAATAAGGAGAAATAGAGATGCAAGTTAAAGACGGGTTCAACTATATGCCGGAAGGGAAGCCCAATCCTGTCGTGAGGGAGGGGGAGTTTGTTTTTGCTGCCATCGGTCTTGACCACGGACATATCGGCGGAATGTGCAACGGCCTTCTGGAAGCGGGCGGGACGTTAAAATGGATTTATGATCCGGATCCTGTAAAATTGGAGGCGTACTTAAAAAAATATCCCCAGGCAAAGCGTGCCCGAAGCGAAGACGAGGTCTTTTCAGATCCGGAAGTCCGCCTGGTAGCAGGTGCAGCGGTGACGTCTGAGCGCTGCGCGTTGGGCTTGCGGGTCATGGATGCCGGTAAGGATTACTTTACTGACAAAGCGCCTCTGACAACCTTAAAGCAGCTGGAACAGGCAAAGGAGAAAGTAAAAGCAACAGGCAGGAAATACGCAGTTTATTACAGCGAACGGATTCATGTGGAGGATGCCGTGTTTGCAGGTCAGCTCATTGAGCAGGGCGCCATCGGCAAGGTCATCCAGACCATGGGCATGGGGCCTCACCGCCTTAATCCGGCTTCAAGACCGGACTGGTTTTTCCTGAAGGAAAAATACAGGGGCATTTTATGTGATATCGGAAGCCATCAGATTGAGCAGTTTCTTTTTTATACCGGCGCGAGGGACGCATCTGTCGTAAACAGCCAGATAGCCAATTACGCCCATCCGGATTACCCGGGGCTGGATGATTTCGGGGATGCCACCCTGGTTGCGGACAACGGAGCCAGCGGTTATTTCAGAGTGGATTGGTTTACGCCGGACGGACTTTCCAGCTGGGGGGACGGAAGAACCTTTATACTGGGTACCGAAGGCTATATTGAGCTTAGAAAAT
>JAFADM010000430.1 GCA_023424865.1 Bacillota bacterium
TGGTACCTTCAAAAACCTGAACCACGCAGGCCTCCCCCGCTATTTCGATAATACGGCCCATACGCTTCTTCTTTCCGACGGTGATTTCCACCATTTCATCAAAGAACGCGTCCTTTACGCCATCAATGACAACCAGCGGGCCGGAGATTTCCTTTAAGCCCATATATTCTACACTCATGCGCGGCCCTTCCTTTCTGCAGTATCCTTGTATCGCTCCGCGATGTCGGCAAAAGCTGCTTCAATTTTTTCATTAAGGGTCTTAAAGCCTTCAAGCTTATCGTTGGGAATGGTGTACTTAATTTTTACAACATCGTCAAATACGCCAGTTTCCCGGATAACCGAAACGGGAACTCCTGAAGAAACAAGCCTGGTTGCGCCGTCATAGAGCTTGAGGATTGTTTCCATCATGTAGTACTGCTTCATGATGGGCACATAGGTATCGTCCTCGTGATAGGCATTTTGCTGCAAAAAGCCCAGGCGAATGTCCTTGGCAATTTCCAGCACCAGCTTCTGTTCCTCGGGAAGAATATCGCTGCCGATAAGCTTAACGATTTCAAGAAGCTTTCCTTCCTCCTGCAGAAGACGGCTTATGCGCACACGCTTTTCCTGGAAATCCGGACGGGTATTTTCCTTATACCATTCCCCGATGTCTTCCATATACTCGCTGTAGCTGTTGATCCAGTTGACAGCGGGGTAATGGCGGGCATAGGCAAGGGATTTATCAAGAGCCCAGAAGCAGCGGATGAAGCGCTTGGTATTCTGTGTGACAGGCTCTGAAAAATCGCCGCCCTGAGGGGATACGGCACCGATAATGGAAACAGAGCCCTGAGTGTTGCTTAAGGTTTCCACAACCCCGGCCCGTTCATAAAACTCCGATAACCGGGAGGGCAGGTAAGCAGGGAACCCTTCCTCGGCAGGCATTTCTTCCAGGCGGCCCGATATTTCACGGAGAGCCTCCGCCCATCGGGAAGTGGAGTCGGCCATGATGGCAACGTCATATCCCATATCACGGTAGTACTCGGCAATGGTAATTCCGGTGTAAACCGAAGCCTCACGGGCTGCCACCGGCATGTTGGAGGTATTGGCAATGAGTACGGTTCTGTCCATAAGGGCTCTTCCGCTTTTAGGGTCAATGAGCTTGGGGAAGTCCTCCAGAACCTCGGTAATTTCGTTTCCGCGCTCGCCGCAGCCGATATAAACAATGATGTCGGCGTTGGACCATTTGGCCAGCTGATGCTGGGTCAGTGTTTTACCGGTACCGAAGCCTCCCGGTATTGCGGCAGTTCCCCCCTTGGCGATGGGAAAAAGAGTGTCTATAACTCTCTGGCCCGTTACCAGCGGTTCACTTAAGGGTTTTCTTTGCTTGTAGGGTCTTGCTTCGCGAACCGGCCATTCCTGAACCATGGTCAGGTTATGTATGGCCTTCCCGTCGCTAACCCTCGCTAATGTTTTATTCAAAGTGTAGGAGCCGTTGTTGGCAGCTTCCGTCACTTCTCCCTCCACATCGGGAGGTATCATGACCCGGTGCAGTACCGAATCCGTTTCCTTCACTTCAGCAATTACCATTCCCGGAAAAACTTTGTCGCCGGGACGGACCAGAACCTTGACCTCCCAGATCTTGTCCAGATCCAGGTTGTCCATAAGCGTGCCTCTCTGGATAAAGGCCCCGGATTGTTTGGCAATGCGTGACAGAGGCCGCTCGATACCGTCAAAGATGTTATTGAGGATGCCAGGTCCCAATTTAATGGTCAAGGGCTTTCCTGTAGACAGGACCGGCTCACCCGGCTTTAGTCCCGTGGTGTTCTCATAGACCTGAACAATGGTCTCGTTCTCAAGAACACGGATGACTTCGCCGATAAGCTTTTCCTCGCCTACCAACACCATTTCGAGCATCTTGAAGGCCAGCTCGCCCCGTACCTTTACGACGGGCCCGTTAATGCCGTGAATATATGCTTGAGCAGTTTTTTCTCCCATTTTTTCCACCTTCAGACTTCATTTTGGGATTCATTCCATTTAAGAAACAGGTTGTGACATTCAATCCTATTCGATACTTAGCTGATAAGTTTCCAGGAAATCGTCTCTCTCCCTGTTAAACCGGCTTACGAAGGATTTTTCGCTCATAACGCCCGCGTCCCTGTTCACTATGCGGCAACCGCCATAAAGGGTGTCGTCGCTGAGGGCTACGGAAAACGAAGAACCTAATTCGGCCCGTATTTTCTCCGCAAGCTCACGATCCTCTTCATCCACATACACTATAAGTCTGCTGCCGTTACCCACCTCTTCCAAGCCACTTTTGACAAGGCTTTGAAAAAGCGGCTTGTACTCGTCCCGGGTACGGAACTTAAGCAGTACCTTGCGTACATTGCCGAAAACCGAGTCCAGTATTTCGTCTCTTCGATTAAACAAGGCCTGCTTACTTTCAACAATGGCTTTTGAAACCTCTTCATTGATTTCCTTGTCTATCTTACGCACAGCGTCCTGTATGGATTCATAGGCCTGCTTCAAATACTGCATTTCCGAATCGGACAGCAGAGTCTTCCGATCCTCGATGGCTTTGCTGACAATTTCATCCTTGCGGGTTGAAGCTTCCCTCAAAACCGTACTCTGAAATCTTGCAAGCTTCTCCGTTAAATTACTCATAGAAGGTTCAATCCTTTCCCGGCCGTCCCTTGGGCGTTCCACAGGAGTACCGCTTCTTACCCAATACTTTCGATTTTGAAAACAGGCTCAATTACACCTTAAGGCCGATAGCCTCGTTAACATAGCGCATGATGTAATCAGCCGGACGCCGTGTGCCATGCCGGTCAGGTATTTCCACAACGAGAGGCCTCAAATTATTCAGCTTGATATTTGACAACACATCGGGAATCATTTCAGCCAAAACCTCGGTTATGAGCACAACACCAATGGAGCTGTCATCCAATGCGGCCCGAATCGCATCTAAA
>JAFADM010000480.1 GCA_023424865.1 Bacillota bacterium
TCACCAGCTCCTTGGCATACATATCGTACTGGGCCTCGCCGTTAACCTTCAAATGCTTGCCCTTGACCAGCTTTTCCCTCACCACGGGCAGATCATCCTCCCTAGGGAAAAGCTTAATGGTAATAGATGAGGAAAAATCTGTCACATCAAAGGTTATCAGGATGCGTCCGCTTTTAAGCTCCTTTTCCTCAACCTTCAGCACCTGTCCTTCCACCACCACAAGCCCTGAATTGGTATCCACATTCACCATTCGGACGGTGTTGCCTCTAACCCCGCGCCCATAAATGAGCCTGGGATTATTTTCCGACGGGGCCCTGCCTCCCTTGCCGCCTCGTGGGCTGCCATAGCCGCCGTTTTGGCCGTTTCCGCCATTATAACCGCCATTGCCCTGGTTACCGTTACTGTAGCCCCCATTGCCGTAGCCGCCGCCATTTGAAGAGGAGGAATTTCTGCCTGAACCGTTCTGTCCGTTGTAACTGCCTTTGCCGTTACTGCCGGATCCCCCGGTTTTAGGCGGCGGAGGCGCGCTTAACACCTCGGCAACCACCCGTGCCTCATTTTCCATCTTCTCCGTCATATAATCCACAGCCTTGTGCTCCGGAATAGGGCAATTATTAAAGCTTACCTCCACATATTTTCCAAAAAGGCTTTTAAAGGCTTCCTCAAGGCATTTCCCCACCCCGGAGGCCAGCAGCATTTCGGAGGTTTGATTGGTAAGGGTAACACACAGGTTTTTTCCGGAAAGAGAATAGTCCGCTCCCTCTAAAAAGTCGAGCATATGGCCTTTTTCTCTGGCAATAGTCTCCTTAACCATTTCCAGGTGCCAGTCAGAAAGCTTGTCCGTCAAACTAACGGCAAAATCCGGCTTGATCTGTACCTGGGCTTTAAAAAAATCGGACAGGGCCTTTTCCAGGCGGGAAAGCTGAGCTGCCCGGATTTCCTGATGAAGCTCCAGAGCAAGAATAATTTTCTTATCTGTCTGATGATAGAACAGACGCGTTATGTATGCTTCTTTAAATGAGTTCTCCAGCTTTTCCTTATCCAAAACGCCTTTAAACGCCTCGCAAAGAGAAGACCTTCCGAGAACATCCTTATCCATTTAATAAGTTCCTTTCGTTTCCTTCATAAAGAACCGATAAAAAGGGAGTTACCTTTTTTTACCGTTCCTTTTGTTAGCCGATGCTATTATTGTACCAAAGACCTCCCTCAAAACTCAATGCTCAGGAGCCGATTTAAGAAAAAACACGAAAGGTATCGAAAGACATGCTATAGTATAAAAAGGAAAACACCCTTCAAGGGTCAGGGGAAAGGAGTCTTATGAACAATAGCTGTTCTTTTAGTATGGCGGAGGCTGAAAGCATATCCGGGCGCTTCGGAAGTGACTTTTATAATAAGCTTCCGGAGCTTTTGGGCTTATACCGTCAAAAATGGCATTTAAACGCTATTTCACTCATCCCCTCCTACTCCGCAGGACTGGTTTTTACCTGTATTTCGGAAAAAAGAGGCCCATCCATTCTGAAGCTTGAAGACCCCAATTACCCCGATTTTACCGCTTACGCCTGGCATACGCTTCTTGAATACGGCGGCAAGGGCTTTTGCAAAGCTTACGAAGCCGATCTGGAAAAAGGAGCCCTTCTAATTGAGAGGATCCTTCCGGGAATTGCCTTAAGAGAAGAAACCGCTCTTGATAAAAGACTTTCCGTTTTTATAGGCCTTTATAAGAAGCTTCACCAGGATCCGTCAGGGCTTTACCGCTATCCCTCCTACCGGGATTGGGTGGTTCGTGTCACGGATAAAATGAAAGACAGAGAGGATTGCCGGGAATTGTACCGGTATATGGCTAAGGCCAAGGCCATCTTTTTGTCGGTTGAAGCTGAATATAAAAGGCAAGTGCTGCTCCACGGCGACTTCCATCATGATAATATACTCCTTGGGAATGACGGGCACTATGTTCTTATAGATCCCAAGGGAGTTTTGGGTCATCCTGTTTTTGATCTGCCCCGGTTTATCCTAAATGAGTTTGAGGATAATTTAACGAAAGAGCTTAAGGATAAGATTTCCTATATTATCCGATACATTGAAGGAGAGCTGAATATCCCTGCCCAAACCCTGCGCCGGTGCCTTTATGTGGAAACGGTTATGGCCCAATGCTGGGACGCGGAGGACACCACCGCTGCCGACGGCATTTTACGTCTTACACAAGCGGCTCGCTTTGCAGAAAGTCTGCTTTAGACCTTCTGCAAGCCTTTTATTAGCCTTCCCTAAGTCTTTTGCAGCCGTTCTGCAAGTCGTCTTCCCCTTATCCAGCGCTTAAAAGAACATCCGCCCCTTCCGGGGACTAAATGACAAAAGGAGCTTTTTACAAAGCTCCTTTTGCTATGAACATCCGTCTTTTTATTATTCCGCCGAATAAGCAACCTTGACACGGCTGCTTTCATAAGCTCCGGTGGAGGTAACAGTCACATAGATATAACCTGCCGAGGATCCAAGCTGACTTACCTTAAGGATAATCGAATCGTCATCCTCGGAAACCGTACCGGTTCCCAGCAGGGTTCCTCCTGTCGCAGAGCTGTATATGTTTACCACATCAAACTCCATCAGGCCTGTAACCGTAATGGTATCCGATTTGCCGGAATTGTTAATCACCGTAATGTCTCCCGCATCAGGCGCATCAGAGGTTGGCTCCGCCGAGTAATACACAAGAGTTCTTACGCTTTCCAGGCTTCCGTAAGCCGTAACGGTTACATAGACATTACCTGCCGTAGTCCCAAGCTGAGTCATCTTTATAAGCACATAATTGCTGTCGGTACAGGTTGCACTGCCAAGGAGATTTCCTCCGGCAGCGGCATCATACACCCTTACCACATCCTTGTTATCCAGGAAGCTTACCAGTACCGTATCCGACATACCGGCATTATTGGTAACCACAATATTGCTGGATGAAGGCTGTGGCGTCTGCTGCTCGGCTGCGTAGGCCACGGTAGTACGGCTGCTTTCCGCATAGCCAAGGGAGGTAACCGTAACATAAACATAGCCTCCGTTAGCTTCAAGCCCTGTTACAGTAAGGGTAATTCCCGTGGTGTCTTCCGCAACGGTTCCGCTGCCCAGAAGAGTACCGGCTGAAGCTTTGCTGTACACCCGGACGACATCATTGGGCTTCAGGAAGGTAACGGTAAGGTTATCGGAGATAGATGCGTTATTGACAACCTTGACATTGGCGCCAAGGGGTGCGTCGGTGGTGGCTTCAGCCAGGTAAGAGACGCTTGTCCTGTCGCTTTCCAGTTTGTTGGGGCTGGTCACGGAAATATAGGCGTAGCCTGCCGAGGTTCCCAGCTGGGTGATGGTAACCTTCACCTCCGTGGCGTCGGCTGCAACCGTAGCCGTACCTAAAAGGGTTCCGCTTGAGGCTGCGTTGTAAACCTTAACCACATCCCCCTCCTGGAGGTAGGAAACCACTACCGTATCGGAAATGCCCGAGTTGTTGGTTACCGTAATATTTCCTACAAGTGCCGGATCCGATTTCTGCTCTGCGGCATAAGGAACCGCCGTTCTGTCACTTTCCAGCTTACCCTTTCGCTTAACGGAAACATAGACATAACCTGCATCCGTTCCCAGTTGGGTAATGGTAAGGGTAGCGGATGAATCGTAGGTGCCTACGGTAGCTGTTGCCAGAACACTTCCGCTTGTGGCTGCGCTATACACATAAACCACGTCGCCTCCGGTCAGGTTATTGATTTTAACAGTATCCGCAGCATTGGCATTATTCGTGACGAGAATACTGCTGGCATCTGAGGCACTGGATTTAGGTTCTGCCGAATAGCTTGCAGATACTCTGTCACTTTCCTGATGGCTCTTCCTGGTTACGGTCACATAGGCTGTTCCCGCGGTTCCTCCAAGCTGAGAAACCAGTACGGTGGCTTCCACTTCATAAGTGGATACGGTGGCGGAGCCAAGAAGATTGCCTCCAGTGCTCTTGTCGTAAACCTTCACCACATCGCTTCCGGTCAGGCCGGTTACCTTCACGGTATCGTCAATACCTGCGTTATTCACAATGGTTATATTGGCTGCGGTGGGTGCCGTAGATTTAGGCTCGGCATCATAATCCGCCTTTGTCCTGTCACTTTCCGTCTTGTTTTTGCTGGTCAGAGTTACATACACACTGCCTGCTTCGCTTCCGAGCTGTGTAACCGACAAAGTCACCGATGAGTCGTAGACGCCTGTTTCGGCTGTTCCCAGAAGGGTTCCGGCCTTAACGGCATCGTAGATATTTACCACATCACCCCCGGTCAGACCGGTTACCTTAATGGTATCTGCAACACCTGCATTGTTCTCAACGGAAATACGGGCTGCAGGAGGAGCTGTTGTTTTGGCTTCCGCCAAATAGTCTTCCTTGGTTCTGTCACTTTCCAGCTTATTCTTGGAGGTTACGCTCACATAGACACTGCCGGCCACCGAGCCAAGCTGAGTAACGGAAAGAGTAGCGGATGAGGCGTAAGTATCCACGCTGGCCGTTGCCAGTACCGTACCTGCTTTTTCCGATTCGTAGACCTTAACCACGTCGCCTGCGGTTAAGCCTGTCACCTTAATAACATCGGCCGTTCCCACATTATTGGTAATTTCAATGGCACTGGCGGACGGTGCGGCGGACTTGGCCTCCGCTTCGTAATCCACTTTGGTTCTGGCGCTTTCCGACTTGGACTGGTTTGTAACAGAGATATAAACGCTTCCGGCAACCGTACCAAGCTGGGCTATGCTAACCTGTGCCAAGGTACCCGAATCCACTGTGGCAGAGCCTAAAAGAGTACCGCCTGCAGCTGCATTGTAGACCTTTACCGTGTCGCCGGTATTAAGACCGGTAACCTGGATGATATCGGAGGTTCCCGCATTGTTGGAAATAACGATATTCTCGGGTTCTGCAGACTCGGAACGGGACTCGGCGCTGTAATCGGCTTTAGTTCGTTCGCTTTCCTGCTTGTTCTTGGAGGTTACGGATACATAAACACTTCCGGCAACCGTGCCAAGCTGGTTGATGCTCACTGTTGCATAGGTGCTGTACTCGGAAACGGTAGCCGTACCGAGAAGGGTTCCGCCCTTTGCTGCATTGTAAACCTTAACGACATCTCCCGCCGTAAGCCCGGTAACCTCAACGCTATCCGCCGTTAAGGAGTTATTGGCTATGGCAATATTGGCCGTATCCACAGGAGAGGAAATGCCCTCTGCCGCATAGTCGGCTTTGATACGTGTACTTTCCAGCTTACTGGAGCCTGTAATGGACACATAAACGCTTCCTGCGGCCGTGCCAAGCTGAGTTACGGACACGGTGGCATAGGTACCTGAGGAAGGCACCTCGCTGTAGCCCAGAAGTGTTCCACCCTGTGCGGCAGTGTAAACCTTAATCATATCGCCGCCGTTGAGTCCCGTCACTTCTACGGTATCCGCGGTTCCGGCAACATTGTTGGTAACAATGATGTTGTTGCCATCCGGTGTCTGGGTGACCGCTTCAGCCAGATACTCCACCTTGATTCTGGCGCTTTCGTTTTTCCCCTTGCTGGTAACGGTGACATAGACATAGCCTGCAGAGGCCCCCAACTGAGTAATGCTTACGGTTGCCTCGGTTTTACTTGCTGCAACGGTTGAAGTACCCATAAGGCTTCCGTCAGCAGCCAAGTCGTATACCTTAATGATATCGTTTGCCGTAAGTCCGGTAACCGTTACGGTATCTGCCTTGCCGGAAGGATTATTGACCACGGCAATATTATAAACATCCGCCGTATTCGACACAGGCTCAGAAACATAATAAACACCGGTACGACTGCCCTCCAGCTTATTTTTGCTGGTAAGACTAATGTAAACATAGCCCCCTGACGTTCCAAGCTGGGTAACGCTGATGGTAGCCTCCGTCTTTGAAGCCGCCACTGTGGCGGTTCCCAAAAGATTGCCGCCACTGGAGGCATCGTAGGCCTTTATGACATCCCCGGCAGTAAGACCTGTAACATAAATGGTGTCGGAAGAGCCTACATTATTGGTGATAATAACTTTTCCGACATTTACGGTATCCGATACCGGCTCATCCAAAAAGGGCATTTTGGTTCGTGCGCTTTCAAACTTACCCTTGCCGGTAATGCTTAAATAAACATAACCATCCTCAGAAGTGAGCTGTGCAATGGAAACGGTAACCTCGGTTTTTGAAGTGGCTACGGTTCCGGAGCCTAAAAGCGTTCCTCCCGAGGCTTTGTTATAAACCTTTAAAATATCCCCTGCAGCAAGACCGGTAACAGTGATGGTATCCGCGGTATTGCCGTTATTGACAACCGTTATCTTGGTGGGTGCGGGCGGGTTGGAGGTGTTCTCCGCCGGATAGTAAACAGGAATTCTTTCGCTTTCCCTTTTATCCAGGCTTAAGACGGATATGTAACAATAGCCTTCGGTTTTACCCAGCTGAGTTACATTCATACTCACCTCTGTTTTGGAGGAAGCTACCTTGGCGGAAGCTAAAAGATTTCCGCCTCTGGCCGCATCATAAACATAGACCGTATCACCCAAAGATAAATAGGTTACGGTAATAGTGTCATTTATCCCCGCATTATTAACAATTGTAATATAGTCCGAATGAAGTGATGTGGATTTGGGTTCTGCCACATAATCAATTTTTGTTCTTGTGCTTTCTAATTCTCCCTTATTTGTAAGAGAAACATAAACACTGCCAGCCTCAATGCCTATCTGAGTTATTTTCAAGGTAACCTCAGTCTTTGATGCTGCAACGGTTGTGGAACCTAAAAGTTTGCCGTCGGTTTGAGCCGTGTAAACCTTTATCGTTTCTCCTCCGAACAATCCGGAAACATAAACCAAATCGGCTTTTCCAGCGTTGTTCGTCACTACAATGTTGCTTGACGAGGGCGGGCCTGTCTGGACCTCGGCACTATAATCCACCTTGGTTCGGCTGCTTTCAAGCTGACCCTTGCCGGTAACGCTTACATAAATACTTCCGGCAGCCGTGCCGAGTTGGGAAAGCCTTATGGTAACTTCCGTTTTACCTGTGGATGCCGTTGCTGAACCGAGCAGCTTCCCTCCTGTGGCAGCCGTATAAACAATGACTTTATCTCCGCCTGCCAGGCCTCCAACTACAATAAGGTCATAGGCGCCCGTATTGTTTGTTACCGTAACGTCACCGGCTCTGGGGGCTGTTGATGTTGTCTGGGCATTAGCCCCCGTCACCCCGGTAAGTGCCATCATTACGGCTAAAACAGAGCCTAGGGCTCTCTGTAATCCTTTTCTCACTCCTATACCTCCTGGTAAAAATCACTATAGTTTATATCGTTCATCCGGCCTAAGGTATTAAGCCTATTCCTTAAATCCATACATTTTTGTAACAGAAATATAATAATTGAGAAAAAAAGAACCGTTAAGTCAACGGTTCTCCTACTGTTCTATACAGGCTTATTTATCCATTCTTCTCTTAAAATGGCATACTGATAGGCATTATGCCAAAGAGGCTCTCCATTGGCCGATCTCTTAAAAAATCCGGATTTCAGATGACTTCCTTCCCTTCGCATGCCCAAACGTTCCAGAAGCTTCCATGACGAAGCGTTCTCCATGTTGCATCGCCCAATAATACGATGGGCCTTTTTCTCATTGAACCCATACTCCAGCATGCGAAAGGCGGCCTCGATGGCATAACCCTTTCCCCAGTAATCCTGATTGAAAACATAGCCAATCTCCCAGGTATCATACTCCTTTGGGTCGCTTTGCTCAAAATACATATTTCCAATGAGCTTGGGACTCCCTTTTAAGCAGACAGCCCAAAAGGAATCGTTCTTTGCCCGGGCAGCAGCTTCCACTTTACAGTCATCCCTATTGAGGGGACCATAGGGTTCATAGCGTACAACCTTTTCCGATGAGAGATACTCATGCATGTCCTTCCAGTCGTCACATGAAAAACGTCTGAGAATCAGGCGTTCTGTTTCCATAGGCGCCATGGCTTTTCCATCTCCTAATCCTAACAGCTTAAAAAAACCGGGCTTTTTCATTTTTTTCCGCCTTCCAAAAAAAATCGGAGGTCTCACGCACTTTGCTAAAGAAGAAATACTTAAATAATTATATCCCTTCCAGTGCGAAGTTCAAGCGGATTTACGGAAAAAACGGGCTGCCCGGGCAAGCTGTTTCCCGGGGAGGATGGCAAGTCCGGAGCCCAGGGCAATAAGGAGCATGCCCACTGACGGGATGCCTGAAATGGTTTCGCCCAGGATAAGAATCGCCAAAACGGGAGCCAGAGCCGGTTTTATCATAAAAACCATGGAGGCGTTAATGGCACCGGTTCGCTTTATAGCCTCAAAATAACACAAATAGCCGATACCGGTGACAAACAGGCCCAGATAAAGAAGCTGAAAAACATTCCCCGTTCCGATTCCCGAAAGCACAGGCAAACCGAAGGTCAGCAAGCCCACCAGAAGAAAAAGGGAACCTGATATGAAGGACAGGCTGGTTAGCACCACTCCCCCGTATTTGGCTACCCGGGTTCTGTTAAAAACCGTGTAAAAGGAAAAGGTTACCGCAGCCAGCACCGCCGGAACAAACCCGGATAAATCCGAAGAGGACGAAAAGGGGTCAAAAAGGAGAATAAGGCCTAAGAGGCTTAAAGGCAAGACCAGCAGAATCTTTTTACCTGTTTTTTCTTTTAGTATCCATCGGGCAAAGGGAATGGTAAAAACAAAATTCGTACTGAAAATGACCGCAACCATGGAAGCCTTCCCCTGGGTGACAGCCAATTGGAAAAAGGACATGCTGACGACTACATTTAAAAAGCCTGACAGGCAGATAAAGCCCCAGTCCTTAAGCCCGAGGGCAAGTTTTTTCTTTCGGATTTCTATAACGGCAAAAGGAAGAAGGAACAAGCCTCCTGCAATAAATCTTAAAAAGGTCAATTGAAAAGGATTTAGCTGTGGGGAAGTCATTTTCCCCACGATCTCCATGGAGCTGAAGGCAAGGGCTGTCAAGAGTATGAAAAGATAACCCCTGTTACCTCTCTTCCCCTCTTCACTCTGAATATTCTGCCGATCCATACCGTCTCCTTTACCTTTTTTCTATGTGATTTATTAGGAATGATTTAGATTCCAGCCCGGGTCAGCCCTTCACGAATTTGGCTTATGTAAGGCGTACATCTTTGTTCCAGCGCATTATCGGGAAAATTCAGCGGAGGCAGGCCAAAATGGCGGGAAACAATCTCACCCATAAGGAAATTACCCGCTGCATTGACATGCATGCCATCCAGCATAAGGCTTTTGTAGCCTTCCATATCGTCATCATGAATGGACGCCATAGAGGCATAAGAGTCGATAAGAGGAATGTCATATTCCCTGGATAGACTTCTTACCGTATCCATATAGGCCTCGAAGACCGGACGGAAATCAGGCATACAACGCTCATAAAAGGGGCAGTAGTAGGTTTGAACTGCAGGCTGGATATTATCCGCAAGGAGCCGGTCAATGAGCCGGGAAAGACTGTTCCGGTATTGCGTCAGTCCGTTCATGCCGTTTCTCATGGAGTCGTTGCCCCCTATGGTGACAATCGCAGCCACAGGCGAAATGGGCGTCACATCCCTGGTATAGCGCTCCAGAAGCCCCTCTGTGGTATCTCCGCAAATGCCCTGATTGATAACAAGGGTGTTTCTTCCAATATTCTGGCGTAAATTCATGTTCAGCCAATCCACCCAATTATGGCTTCCGCAGCTGTGAAAAAACAGCTCCGTATTGCTTGAACCGAAGGCCAGAATCCGGTATCCCTTCTCCGGAGTATCCTTAAAGCCTTGCACCAGGCTGCTTAGGTTTACCATAGTCCATCCTCTTTTCTGATTTTATTATGGGGTATGAAAGGTTTCGTCCCTTCTCCATTATTATAGTATTGATACTTATAGTAACAAACCCATATACTATTATATATCCATAGCTTTAAAGCTATGGATATTGCCTGGGATAATGGTGCCTCTGCCATGACAGGAAAGAATGGACCAAGATCCCTAACGTTATACACACTTACGTAAGAAGGAGCTTTTATGGAACTGCTGCAGCTGAAATATTTTTTAAAGGCCGCGGAAACAGAGCATATGACACGGGCCGCCGAGGCTCTGGGCATTGCTCAGCCCACTCTGAGTAAATCCATACGCCTTCTTGAGAAGGAATTGGGAGTCTCCCTTTTTAACCGCAGCGGAAAGAATATCCGTCTTAATGCTAATGGGAGGGTTTTCTCAGAAAGGGTAAGTAAAGCCCTTTCGGAGCTTGAGGAGGGAAAAAGAGAGCTTCTTTATATGAAGGATCCGGATAAAGCCCCCATCCGATTGGCCTTTTTAGCTGCTTCCCCCTTGCTTCCGGTGCTTCTGGGAGCCTTTCGAAAACGGTATCCCGACACAGCCTTTACGCTTATTCAGCAGCTTAACGGAGCCGCCTCAGGCGATTTTGACCTGTGCGTCTCCTCCCTGCCGCTTCCCATTCCCGGCTTATCCCGCCGCTTGCTTCTGACAGAGGATTTCTATTTGGCGGTTCCCATTAACCATCCCCTGGCAGACCGGAAAAGTATTCAGCTTAGGGAAGCCTCCGATGAGGGTTTTATTCAGCTTAAGGCCGGAAACAATTTAAGAACCATCACCGAGAATTTTTGCATTGAAGCAGGCTTTACTCCGCGAACCCTTTATGAGACGGACAACCCGGGTACATTAAGAGGCCTCATCACGGCCGGGCAGGGAGTGGGCTTTATACCCGCTCTTACCTGGCATGAAAGAAGCTATGACACCATCCGGCTCATTAAAATCACAGAGCCGGTTTGCCGACGCAATATCTGGCTTTCCTGTCGGGAAAACGGTTTTCCTTCGGAACGGCTTTCAGTCTTTCGGCAATTTATGTTTTCTTATTTTGAGACACTTCAGAAGGAGGCCCACGATTAACCGGCAACCTCTAGCTGAAAGCGGGATCTTGATATTCTTTGGTTTTTGTAAGAAAAAAGGGAGGATTACTCCTCCCCGCAAAGCTCAATAATGGCCAGAGCAAAAATCTTAGCGCTTAAAATCAGCTCATCTACCACGGCGAACTCATCGGCCCCGTGCATACGGTTGTCGGTTCCCGGCAGCGAACAGCCGAAGGCTACGCCGTTTTTTAAATCGTGAACATAGGTGCCGCCCCCTATGGCCAGGCATTTGCCCTCGAGACCCGTATAAGCCTCATAGCAGCCCAGCAGGGTTTTAATGAAGGGCGAATCGGCATCTACATAATGAGGAGCATTCATTGACTTATCAAAGAGATCCAGCCCCAGCGCTTTCCCCTTCTCCTCCAGCACCTTTCGCATATTGCTGTCGTTGGCGCACAGCGGGCAGCGGCTGTCAAACTCGACGGACAGGCTTTGGGATGTACCGTTTATAATATTAAGGCTAATGGTAAGCTTTCCGGAAAGCTCGTCCTCCTGGGCCACACAGGACCCTTTTCCGTACCAGTCCCCATGAGGAAAAAGCTTTGCCACAGCTTTAAGCTTTTCATGACCTGCTCCTTTTAAAGGGAGTTTGGATAGAAGATGAATCATTCCGGTAACAGCATTGTTGCCATTCTCAGGTATGGCTGCGTGAGCACCGCGCCCTCTTGCGGTAATGGCAAGCTTGCCCTCTGTCTCTTCCAGGGTAAAGGCCAATCCGGTTTCGGCAGCGGCTTCATCGCACACAGGTCTGGCCTCTGATGCTTTTAAGCCTTCTATAACTGCGGCGGCTCTGTCAGGAACAACATTAAGCTTTGTACCGCCCTTAACGGAAACCAGCCTCGGCAAATCGGATGTTTCCTGAAAATTTGCTTTAAAGCCGGAGCGCAGAGATCCTTTTTCGATATTAATAAGGGGGAATTCCGCATCCGGAGAGAAGGTCATGGGTGCTTCCTTTTCTCTGTCATAATAATATTTAATATCACTGCTGCCGCATTCCTCGTCCGTACCCAAAATAAGCCTGACATTTTTACCAAGGGGTACTCCCAGATCCTTTACTGCTTTCATGGCATATAGGGCGCACATGGCCGGTCCTTTATCGTCAGCGGCTCCGCGGCCATAGAGCATACCATCCTTTATAACAGGCTTCAGAGCTTCCGTTACGTTCCAGCCTTCCCCTTCGGGTACCGTATCTAGATGAGCTAAAATATCCAGCTGTGTTTCACTATCGTTAAAGTCGATAGTTCCTACATAGTTATCGTAATTTTTTACCTTAAAGCCTAATTCTTCTGCTATTACAAGGGCTTCTTTCAGAGCCGCAGCAGGTCCTTCCCCGTAGGGCATCCCGTTCTTTGCCTCACCTCTGTCGCTTTTAATACGAATAAGCCTCATAGCAGACTCCAGCATTTCATTGCCGTGAATCTTGAAATACTCTTCTATCCTTTGCTTATACATGAATGATTTCGACCTCCTTGATATACCGGTGAATTAAGATTTGCCCGGCCTTCTTATGAAAGCGTACTGAAAATAGGCTCCGGCGTCAAGGTAATAAAAAACGAAAATTGCCTGTCGGCAAATAAAACCCCCATTAATAAAATTTCCAAAAAGTTGTAAATTCATCAGTTTCTTGTGTCGATAGGTATATTAGTAATCTTAAATAATCCTTATTATAAATGAGCTATTGCGGAAGGGACAATAAAACACCTTTAAACCTTGGGAGGTTTATATGGAACAGCTTCTTAGCCCGGTAATCGAATTTAATGCAAAGGTAGAAAAAAAGGAAATTGAAAGGCACCTCATGAACAATTTTCTCATCAATAAGATTTTTGTCGGCGTACTGGTGTTTACCCTCATTCCAGGCTTTACGCTTCTCAACGCCTATTTTCGCATGAGGACTCTCGAAATTGCCGTAACAAAAGAATTCTATTTTATTGTACTGAGCTTGTTTATGCCTGCCATCGTTTTATATTTTGCATTTAAACAATCTACAAAGCAGGTTATGCTTCATAATGCCTTTTTCAATGATGAGCACCATTATGCCATCGACTATGAATTCGTCCGGACAGAGTCGGTCTCCATTACAAAAAAAGTGGCCTTGAAGGATATCCCCCAGGCCTATGAATTTAAGGATTATTTTGTTTTATATAACTCTTTAAGTCCTGTTAATGTTTTTTTGATTCCTAAACGGTGCATCCATTCTGAAGAGGATATTCAAA
>JAFADM010000530.1 GCA_023424865.1 Bacillota bacterium
GGGGAATTCAATGAAAAAATTCCGCTCCTCATTGCCTCTAACGAGAAGATGGACATAGGCTTTGATGCCGGCTGGATTGACTATGTGGGCCGCTCCAAAAACGGTGCCTATTACGATATCTCTCCCCTTTTGGACACCGTTGCACCCAAGCTTAAGGAAACCATTCCGGAGCTTTTGTGGGAAGGTGCTGCTGTAAACGGAGGCATCTATGGTGTCCCAACCTACAAGGAACTTGCGGAGCAGTGGGCCCTTTATGCCGAAAAGGATTTTCTTGAGTCCAAGGGCATTGACCCCACCACCATCAAGAGCCTGTCTGATGCTGAGGTTATCTTAAAGGCGTGCAAGGAGGAAGGCCGGGCGGGCTTTATGATTACAAAGACAGGAAGCAATATGGCTCTTGCCAGCATGGCCGAGTACGACATGATTGGGGGTGACAGGGCCGGCTTGGCTGCTGTATCCAAAACCGAAGGACAAACCGTGGTCAACTATTTTGAAACCGAAAATTACAAAAATTTTGTGTATCTTATGAAGGATTGGTACGCTAAGGGCTACATCGCACAGGATGTTGTGACTCGTGAAAATTATGACGAGTTCACTAAAAACGGCAATCAAAGATATGGCCTGGGCCTTGTATCCTACAGCCCTCTGAACGAAGTGGGACAGTCCAAAAACTATGGCAAGGAGCTCGTTCCCATGCCCGTAACCCCCATCACTACCACCAACGGATCCACCACAGGCTCTCTTAACTGCATTTACGCCAAGAGTGAGAATCCGGAAAGAGCGCTTCAGTTCCTCGAACTGTGGAATACGGAGCCCCAGGTAAAAAATCTCATTACCTTCGGTATTGAAGGGGTTCATTACAAGCTTGTGAACGGAAAGGTCGAGCAGGTTGCCGATGTGAGCAAGATTTACCTCAATCAAAACTGGAGAACGGGCAATATGTTTATCAGCTACCTGCTGGTAGGCGAGCCCGACGATAAGTATGACCAGTACCTGGCTTTCAATGAAAAAGCGGTTGCATCCCAGACTTTAGGCTTCCAGCCCGACACGGCCGCCATAGACGATAAGATGGTAGCCTGCAAGGCAGTTATTACCGAGTATAACGATCTTTTAAAGCTGGGCGTGGTCAATCCCGATGAAATACTGCCCAAATTCATTCAGGCTCTCAAGGATGCCGGTTCTGACGACATCGTCAGCGAACTCCAGAAGCAATATACCGAATGGAAAACAAAGCAATAGGTTTTTCTTAAGCCTGTCTTCATGCTTTGCTTAAACCCTTGCTCACGCTTTTTGTAAAGCCGTTACTTATTTGTTTATTGTTATTTCATGCCTCCTGCGTTTTCGGCGTACTTTGCCGGGAAGGCAGGAGGCTGTTTCAGTTAATCCGTACAGGGTGCTTGGAATCCGCGTTGAGACGGAATATTACTGCCTATATAGGATATTTCTTATTGATAGGCATTCACGTATTTATTATGATCATTACAGAGTCAAAAACATTCCGTTTTATTATTTTTATTAAAGGATGGCTTTGTTGGCCCGGTTTTATGTTTCCCGGGCCTGTATGCCCGTGACCTTTTCCGGTCCAAGGCAAATAGTTGAGAGGGGGACATCACATTCATGAATCTTATCAGAAATACATTTAAGCACCGGGCTCTTCTTGCCATGGCCCTGCCGGGAATCATTCTTATCTTCATGTTTTCCTATATGCCCATGTTTGGTATTGTGGTAGCCTTTAAGAAATTTAATTTCGGCGACGGTATTTTCGCAAGCCCCTGGGTGGGCTTTGACAATTTCAAGTTCCTGTTTAATTCCGGTGCCACCACCTGGCGGCTTATCCGAAACACGGTGGGCTATTATTTGCTGTTTACCGTTGTAGGCACCATTGGCAATGTGGCACTGGCCATTGCATTGAATGAATGTCTCAGCAAGCGTTTTGCAAAAGTTTCCCAGACCTTTATGATACTGCCTACCTTTATATCATGGATTGCGGTGACCTTCATTGTAAAAGCGCTGCTGGACGGACAAAACGGAATGATTAACCATCTTCTTATTTCCTTTGGAAAGGATCCCGTCCAGTGGTATACCTCCCCGGACAAATGGCCGGTAATATTGCTCATCGTAAATATATGGAAAGGTGTTGGCTATGGTTCCATCCTCTATTTGTCGGCTCTCGCAGGCATGGATCAGGAAATGTTTGAAGCCGCAGAACTGGACGGTGCAACCAAGCGGCAGCAAATTTTCTATATCACGCTTCCCTTGCTTACATCCATGATTTCCATTATGACGCTTATGAGCCTGGGCGGCATTATGAGCTCCAACACAGGCCTTTTTTACCAGGTGACCAAAAATATCGGAATTCTTTATCCAACAACCCAAACCATAGACGCTTACATCATGAATGCGCTGATGAGCGGCTCCTCCAATTTCGGCATGACCTCTGCGGTTACCTTTTTCCAGTCCTTTGTGGGCTGTGTTATGGTAGTTGGAACAAATCTTCTGGTCAGAAGATGGGAGCCGGATAATTCTCTGTTCTGATGGAGTGCTGATGAAAGCTGGATAAGTTCAGCATAGAGCGCGGAGTAGGCGGATAGATTCTGTGATGGAGCGCTGATAAAAGCGGATAGATTCTGTGATAGAGCGCTGATGAAAGCGGATGGATTCTGTGATAGAGCTCCGATAAAGCCAGGTACCTTGTCTTGAGTTGTTTTCCATACAGATATAAGGAGACTGATTTTATGCCGAAAAGAAAAAGACCCAATTTTTCACCGGGACAAATCCTGCTGATGATTATTTTAGGCCTTTTTGCCCTGCTGTGCCTTCTGCCTATGCTGTTAATTGTGGTGGTTTCATTCAGCTCGGAAGCCAGCATCAGTGCCAAGGGCTTCAGCTTTTTCCCCCAAGAATGGTCCCTCAGTGCCTTTCATTATGTAGCTGCTTTCAGCAATCAGCTTATTCAGTCCTATATGGTCACCATCTACGAAACCTTTGTGGGTACAGCCATAACACTTGTTCTCACCAGTATGTTTGCCTATACCTTAAGCCGGAGGGATTTCATGCTGAGAAAGGCATTGGCCGTCTATCTTCTCATAACCATGCTTTTCAGCGGAGGGCTTCTTTCAAGCTATTTGGTGAACACGAATATATGGGGCATGAGAAACAATCTGCTGGTTCTTGTTATTCCCGGAGCCGTAGGCGCCATGAACTGTATTATCATGAGAACCTTTATTCAAACCAATGTGCCGGACTCTCTTATCGAATCGGCTAAAATTGACGGAGCCTCCGAATACAGGCTGTTCTTTTCCATTGTCATGCCGATTATGCTTCCCGTACTGGCGGCCATTGGCTTTATGGCGGCGGTGGGGCACTGGAATGAATGGCAGACAGCCTTCCTGTATATTGATAATCCTAAATACGCAACCTTGCAGCTTATGCTTATACGAATAGAAAAAAGCCTGTCCTTTTTGCAGGAACGCCTGGATTCTCTGACGGCGGAGGAGCTGGAGCTTCTTGCCAATGCCCCCTCCGAGACGGCCCGTATGGCTATTTTGCTCTGCACCCTGGGGCCGGTTATGATAGCCTATCCTTTCTTTCAGAAGTATTTTGTCAAAGGCATTACCATCGGTTCTGTTAAAGGGTAATGCCGTGTTATTGCAATAAATGCGGCAATCCTCCGTCCGAAAAACCGGGGGATTTGTTTGAAGGAGGGCTTGTCTTATGCTCTATAAGGAAATGGATTTCCACAATGCGGCCCATGTGGAGGAGACTTCGCTTGGCAGCCTTGCATACAGGTTTCCAAAGGATATCTCCGACAGGATGGGGGAAGGGTCTCATACCTATGGACGTTATGTGTCCCGGACAACAACCGGCTGCGAGCTGCGCTTTGTTTTGGAAGACGGAGACAGAGCCCTGCTCTTCCTGTCCGCGTTGGATGAGGATGGCTATGTTCAGGTTTATCGGGGCGATTTCAGGTACTATACGGGCTACACCTATTCCTATCCCGTGTGCAAGGGGAAGGTAACGGCTATTCCCCTTGTTAAAAGCCCAGGCTTTGAGTTCCTGGAGGGCAATTATAAAAAGGGCTCCTTTTCTCCCGAGGTGTGGCGCATTATGTTCGATATTAACTGCACCCTGGCCTTTAACGGCCTGGAAACCTACGGAGGCACAGTGCGCCCTCCGAGGACGGAGGAGGTGCCTCATAAAACCCTTCTGGCCTATGGTACTTCTTTGACCTACGGTGCCTGTGCGACGGCGCAAAGCCTTTCTTACATCCAGCTTCTGGGACGCTTTTTGAAATGCAATATCCTCAATAAAGCCATGGGTGGGTCCTGCATGAATGAAAAGGGGGTTGCCGACTATTTTGCCCGGGAGGCGGGCTCCTTTGACGCCGTGCTTCTGGAAAATGCGGTGAACATGGGAAGTATGCCCCAGGTGTATGAGAAGAACATGACCTATCTAATGGATAAGCTTGTGTCCGCCATGGCTGGGAAGCCTATTTACTTAATTACGGCCTATCCCAATTCTTCCAATATCGGGGGAGATAAGAGTTTTCCCTGTGTGAAAAAAAGCGGAGAAGCAGGCTTTCCCCAGGATGAGCTGATGCGTGAGCTTGCCAGCCGCTATCCCCATGTAACTGTCATTGAGGGGGATTCCCTTCTGGAGGATTTTACGGGCCTTACCTGCGACCTCATTCATCTTTCCGATTACGGGCATATTGAAGTGGCTAGAAATCTGGCCGAGCGAATACGCTTTTGAGCAATTTGAAGGTTCAAAGGTTTATGGGTACCGTAGCAACAGAAGGCAGGCCTGACTTACTCTTTTGATAGATATTAATTTTTTAATATGGCATTTAACTTAATAGAGCGCTGGAGTAAGTTTATGCTTGTTCCATAGCGTCTTTTATTTGAATTCCAATTAAGGAATTTTAAGGAGGAATAGAAATGTTTGATGAAAAAGAAGCCGGTATTCCCGTGGCATTTAATGAAAACGGGTACATTATTGACGGAAAACCGGTATGGCTGGCTTCCGGGGAATTTCAGTATTTCCGTCTTACCCGTGAGGATTGGGAGCCACGCCTGCTCCAGCTGAAGCTGGCAGGCTTTAATACTGTTTCGGTCTATTTTGCGTGGAATTACCACGAAACCGAAGAAGGTGTATGGAATTTTGAAGGCGACCGGGATGCGGAGGAGTTCCTGAAAATAGCTGCCAGGCTGGGCTTATACGTGGTGGCAAGACCCGGTCCGTTTATCTGCAACGAGTGGACCATGGGGGGCATACCGGCCTGGCTATCGGCCAAAGAAGGCATACGGGTCCGTACGGCAGATCCCCTCTATTTAAGCTATTGTGACAAGTGGTGGGATAGAATTGCACCTCTCATAGCCAAATACCAGCTTGGCAGGGAAGGTACCGTTATATTGGTCCAGGTGGAAAATGAGTACGGACATCTTGGCGAGTATCAGGAAGGAGATTACATTTATCATCTGCGGGACGGCTTAAAGAATCACGGCATTACCGTACCCATCATCAACTGTGACAGCTTTATTCAGTATAACAGGATAAAGCCCATGAAGTGGGAAGGCATTAATCTGTGCTGCAACGCCGGGGGAGACGGGCTCAGGGTGCTTCAAAGGGCCAGAGCCCTTCAGGGGGAAGCTCCTCTCTTTGTAACCGAATTCTGGATAGCCGCCTTTGATTGGTGGGGAAGAAACGGATCGGCGGTTTATGAGAACAGGCGGGCTATTTACGGAGGCCTGGAAATGGTGGCCGGGGGAGCGGGAGGCCTTACCGTTTTTGTTTTCAGCGGTGGATCCAACTTCGGTTACTGGCATGGCCAGTCCATCTGCTCGGATAATAATTTTATGACCACCCTTTACGGACCGGGAGCACCTATTCTGGATGATGGGCTGTTCTCGCCCAAATACGACTTGTTTAAAACCCAATATACTGCATTAAAGGCGGCCTCTAAGGAGCTTGCCCAGGCCGGTATGCCCCAAATTACAGGTGATTTGAGATCCCTTTGCAAGGCTGTCCGCAAAGCGGGTGACACCACCTTTACCTTTTTTGTAAACCACAGCGCTGAGCAGATGGCCATTGCCGATGCCGAAAAGGAACAGGCGGCGGTGGATATGTCCATACCGGCGGGTGAGGTGCGCTGGATGATAGAAAATCTGCCCCTGGAATCGGGATTCTTCCTAAAGAGCACTACCGGAAAGCTTTTTGCGGCAGATCCGGCTCTGGTGGTGCATGGCCCCGGGGGAGAAGGCTTAAGTATTGTCCTATCCCAGGGGCAGGAGGGCATAGTTGGGGATAACGAAACGTTCCAGGTTGCCGGAGAGGATGTAAGCTTTGAGACAAAGGGAAGTGAATTAAAGCTCCATGCTGTACCCAAAAAGGATGGAACACCCATTGTTTTCCATGTAAAAGCAGGGATAAGATCTTTGACGGTTATTTTACTCAGCAGCGACGAGGTTTCCCGCTGGTATCAGGTGGATTTGCCGGGTATGTCGCCTGCACTTGTTGGAGGGCCGGATCGCATAGAGAAGGTCCAAATAAGGGATGGTACGGCGGAGCTTCTTATGTACAGTAGCCTTGAGCGTCCATTATGGAAGGTTGACTCGGAGGGTTTTACACCATGGAATATTAATTGGGGTGCTGCCCAGAAGGAGCACTGTATTTTTCCGGGCAGCCTTCAATGGGTACGAAGCTTCCCGGAAGCTCTTCCCGAATACGATGACAGCAGCTGGTATGCTTCGGATACGACCCAGCCCATGTCCAAATTCGGTACGGGAAACGGCAGGGCCTGGTACCGTACTACCCTGGAAATAGAGAGTGAAGGCTGGCAGATGATTCATACCAGCGGCGCTTCCGACCGATGGCTGTTTTTCGTGGACGGGCAATATCTCACCTCCAGGGGTATGGGGACACACTTTGGGAAGGATTGCGCCATTTACCTTACCAAGGGCAGGCATACCCTGGCCATTCTGATTGAAAATCTGGGCATGTTTAATACAGGCTTTGAGATGGAAATTCCCATGGGCGAGCCCAAGGGGCTTTATGGGCCTATCTGGCGAAACGGCATTGAAATAAGGGGCTGGAAAATGCGTGAAGGACTTATGGCGGGAGAGAAGAACGAGTATCCTCCAAATGCTCAACTGCCCGGTTATGCCTGGGAGAGTATGACTCAAGAGGAGGGACAGGAAAGCCAGAAAGGGCCTCTGCTGGTTAAAGGCACCTTCCCCAAGCCCGAAGGCTTTGAGGGGGCCGTAAGGATTAAGACAAACGGAGGGAAGGGAAGCATCTGGATAAACGGCTTTAATATCGGACGCTACTGGAGGCTTGGACCTCAGGATTCTGTCTGGATTCCCGCGGGCAAGCTAAAAGAAGAGAACAGTCTCTTGCTGATGGAAGAAGAAAAATTGGCTCCCGCTAAGGTGGAAATCCTGTTTACGCCCTATGGAAGAAGAGGAACGGGCAGCCTTAAGGTGTGAAAGCTGAATTAAAAATGATGATCCGTAGTATTTTGTAAATTTAGCATTTATAAGAATTTAACTTAACTGGTTTAATAAAAAGTAAAGGTTAGCTGCCGGCACCCTGGGATACCTGACATGCAATCCCCGGGTGCCGGTTTCTGTTTTCTTAAGCTTTATGGGGCAAAGACGTATGGGTTTCAGCAACAAACTTTTTTTTGCTTGCATGGGTATTTTTTATTTGTGGGATATATTGTATATCGTGTCGAATATTTCACGTTTTATTTCGTAAAGGGCTTGCGCTGAAAGGGCTGAGGGGTACTGCATCAATCGAAGTAAGACAGTTGAGTCTGCTTTTTGCAATAAGGGCTGTAAATACTCAATATCGCTTTGCACAAAACCAAGGCGCTCATAAAAAGCGATTCTGCGTTTTGCGATCAAGGTATCCTCCGCTTCCACTTCAATGATGACGGAGTCCGTTTGAGCCAGATAGTCACGCATGATGCGGGTGCCTAAGCCCTGTCCCCTCGCCTGGGGATTTACCGCAAAATGCTCAACAAAATGAATCTCCTTCAAAGCCCATTCGGCAATAAAAGCCTGAATGACACCATCCTCCTCGGCTGCCAGCACATTATAATTGGGATTATCCAAAAGCGCCAGGGCCTCCGCATAGGTTCTGAATTCAGCCGGAGGAAAGGATAATTTCATGAGTGAATGGACAAAAGGAAATTCAGCTTTTGTTAGTCTTCTAAATGTACTTTTCAATTAGGTAGCTCCTCTATCCGTTTTATATGTTAAACCCAAAAATCAGATTGCCAAAATACAGTCTTATTTATTTTAGACTATCCTATTATACAATTTGCCTCATAAAATCACAATTCTGCATCCGGTTGTGCCTGTTGCCAAGTTGTGAAAGGTTGCCATGAATAAATTCTTGTTTCTAAATAGCAACAGATGGTCGAGTTGTAAGGGTAGCTCAAATTTGTATAAATGTTGACAGAATTTTCTATTTTGATTTATAATATAGAAAACTATGTCGCTTCAGTAAATTGTTAAGAATAGGAGAGTAAAAAATGAAAAGCTTCAAGTGTTTTATTTTTGCTGCTCTGTTGCTTCTTGCCACATTTGTACCAATCAATTCTTACGCTGAAGAATCTGTTTCTACAACTGAATTTGGCACCTTTAGCTATGATCTGGTCAAAGAAGTCTGTGATCGGTGTAGTGATGTTC
>JAFADM010000164.1 GCA_023424865.1 Bacillota bacterium
TACGGCGTTGACCTTGTCAAACAAAAAGTGCTTAATGATGAGAAAAAGAACAAACGTATTCAGCATCGACACCAAAATAACCAGCGGATCGATTGATATAATTTCGCTCATACGCAACATTCTCCCCATATATATCTTTTTGCCGGCTTTAGTTCCGGCCGGACTTAAACCTTAGAGCTTGCCTACGAGCGGATTAATAAGTACAAGCACCAATGCGATAATAAAACCGTAAATGCCGGATGTTTCAGCCATCGCACTTCCGATAATTAAAGTACGTGTAATTTGCCCGGCTGCTTCGGGTTGGCGGCTTACCGAATCGCAGGCTTTTGCCGCGGCCAGACCCTGACTTACACCGGTTGCAGCCGCCGGAATCAATGCCAATGCTGCTGCAATGGCTGAGGCTGCAAGAACAATTGCTTTTTCCATGAAAAAAACCTCCCTGTAGTTTTATAATTATTATGTCAGCTGCCTTGTATAAACAGCTGTAAACAGCCTTTCAAACGAGTTCTTCCTTACCTCTGTTGCTGATGAAAACCATGGTTAGCGTTGCGAAAATATAGGCCTGAAGAAACCCTGCAAAAACGTCCAGATAAGCCGACAGTGCCGCCGGAATACCTATCTGTACCAGTGGAAAGGGTATACCAAGGGAATTATTTAAGGAATTCAGGCCATCCCGGACCAAATTCATGATTACCGCTCCACCCAGTATATTTCCAAAATGACGAAATGCAAGAGATACGGGAATAATCATCTCACTGAGCATATTCAAAGGCATCATAAATGCAATGGGACTGGCCAGATTTTTGAAATAGCCTATAAATCCATAAGATTTAAACCGGTTGGCCTGCATCAGAATAAAGGTCATTAATCCCCAGCTTAATGTTACATTCAAATCGATTGTTAACGGACGCAGTCCTAAAAGGCTAAGAGAACTCCCCATAAACGAATATGCCATAATGGCCGCTATGTAAGGGGCATAGCCCTTGACATACCTTTGGCCCATGGTGGTCTTTATCATATTGTTTACGCTGTTTACGATTATTTCGGCAACCAGCTGGCGTTTTGTAGTCGGTACTTTTGCTAAATTTCGTGTCAGCCAATAACATACCACCGTGACAAACAGCAAAACTAATAGGGACAAAAAGACGGTTTCAGTTATTAAAAGGCCGGATTCACCCAATTGGTAAACTATTTTTGCTCCTTGCAAGATCCCTCACTTCCTTTTCTGCTTTTTATAGTCAATATCATTCGAGGGAAAAACAGTGGAAGCACTGCGCTGATAAAGGTATCCATACTGATTCTGGATGCTGCGTAAAGCACAGAAAGCATAAGAGCAACTCGAATAATATAGCCTATCCCGACGCTCACGGCAGACAGGCCGGAGGTCTTTTGCATGGAACGTTCAATAGTTACACCCATAATATAGAAATTCAACAGAGAAAACACGCTCCCCATGAGCAATCCTATAAAGGGATCAAACGCAACGCCACGTATTAGCAAAAACAAGACAAACAGTACTCCGTTAAAAAGCAAATACCACCATTTAAACCCCAGAATCTCTCGATACGCAATGCTCCTATTTAAGAAAATCACCTGCTTTCGTTGGATTTTAGGTCGCAAATTCTGTGTTCTTTAAAAGTCACTGATTTCCATAAATACAGATTGACGCCATGGATGCATCAATTGCTTTACAGGCAAATCCAAACGAATACGAAGACCAAGAGGTAGTATAAGTGGCATTGGTATTGCATCGCACAAGGAGCTACCGTTAAATAAGAAATAAGTTTTTTACATAAACAATTCAGAATATGCGTAATTAATTTGTGTACAAGGATCTTTATTTTTTTATATATATGTATGTACACAAAAAACATATAAAAATCATATATATATTTCAATTGTATCATATTAAATGGGAGTTCGCAAATATTACATGCAAATGACCGTATAAAGAAATCGTAAAGAACGAGTTTGGAAACAGAGCTTCTGTTGGTTGTTATGAAGCTTAAAGAGCATCAGCAATAAGCTTCAGGGGGAACCTGAAGCTTAGATTGATTCAAATATTAAATTACATATTATGGAACAGGATACAAAAAGCTATATTTCAATTTAAGTAAAGAGCTTTATCTCTTCAACTCCAATTTTGAAGCTCGATAATATTTCCCTCAGGATCTGCGGCATAAACAAAAACAGCCTGTTTTCCGTCCGGGTAGATTGTAGAGATCCGTTCACCTACCACACTTCCGCCTTCTTCCAGAAGCCTTTCCAGGGTTTCCTCCACCTTTTCCACCTCAAACGCCAGGTGAGCCAGGCCCAAACGGTTAATCCGCTTTTCGCTCACATGCTGTTCCCCTTTACCCTCTTTTTCTGATCCGCTTTTATAAGTAAAGATCTCCAGGGTAGGAAGCTCTCCGTCGTAACCCGGCATAGCCAGGTGCTCCCCCACGATGTGTGCATCCGTGAGGCCTGTCAGCCTGTCAACCCATTCTCCTTTGAGATCTCTTGTTTTTCCGATGCTCCTTAAACCAAAGACCTTTTTATAAAAGGCAATAAGGACCTGGCTGTCCTCCGCAATAATATTGGTGTGTACATATCTCATGTTAAGCCTCCTGATTTCCCTTTATTAGGGCTTAAGTTAAACCTGTCAGGAATAAAGGCCCGTATCATTTTTCATGAACGGATCCCAGGTACAATGCCTGGGAGGAACGGATAAGCTCATGAAAGACTTCCTTTATCCTGCGGGGACGAATATCAATGGAATCGACCTGGTCATACGAAAGCCAAACGCTTTCCTCCTGCTGATAATCGGTTTCCGTAGCCTTTCCCGGATTAAAATCCAGTATTTCGCATATAAAAACATGATGCACCCGATGAGCATAGTCCGGATAATGTGAACGTAATTCTTCATTGTCATAAATCTCTTCGGTCAGAGCAGCAAAACGCAGGGGCTTTACAAGATATCCGGTCTCCTCAAGGCATTCTCTCACAACGGCCTCTTCCATGGTCTCATAGGGATGCTGTCCGCCTCCCGGCAAATCATAATAGATCTGCCCCTTAGCTCCTATACATTTATTGAGCAGAACCTTTCCCTCATGCAGGATAATCGCTTTAGCCGCATTTCGTATTGCCATATTTACACCTCCTGCTGCTCCACCTGAATTATACCTTTCCATCGGCAAAGGACAACCCCCGCCATTAAAAGTCGGTGGAGCTTCTGAATACCGCGTTGGACTTAATATAAATGATTTCATAGGGCATCGACGGATCATCAATACGTGTGACGAGCTGTCTGACAAGCCTTTTCCCCAAAAGGCCGGTATCGATTGCAACCGTAGTCAGACTGGATTGCGCCGTTATTTTTTCCCTTATGTCGTCATAGCCGGACACAGCCACATCCTCCGGCACCTTAAGACCTCGCCTGTGTAAGTAGTCTATCACCATAAAGGCAATAAAGTCATTGGCACAAACAATGGCCTCTGGCAGGATCTCCAGCCCGTCAAGAGCACGTTCGATTTCCTCTGCATAATAAAAATGACCGCTAAAGCCTTCCGTACAGCAAAATTTTTCATTTACTGCAAGACCGTTGAGAGTCATGGCAGAGCAAAAGCCTCCCCATCTTTCCAGTATTGTTTGAGAGTATGTGGTATCCCCGATAAACCCAATTTCCCTTCGTCCTTTTTTAAGGATATGCCCGGTTATTTCAGCAATGCTTCGGGTTCCCTCCAGCAGAATAAGATCGCCCTTCAGGCTCTGGAGGAATGCATTAGGTGTGACATCCAGAAATACCGCCGGTATTTCTGTTTGGCAAAGCTCCTGAATGATGGCGTCGTCATAGACATTAACGGCAATGAGGCCGCTAATCTGTTTAGCATTAATAATTTTTGGCAGGATAAAGCGATTCTCCTCATCCCTGGAAAGGAAGCTATGGATGCATTCATAGCCTGAATCGGCCAGGGCATCGGAAACGGCTTTAATGATTTTAAGCCAAAACTCGGAGAATTCCGGCGCCACAGCCACCACGGCAATATACTTTACCTCTTCCTCCTCTTTAAGTTCATCAGGAAGAGAACAAGCGGCGTTAATCCATTTATATTCAGATGCAATCAGCTTTTGAATTACCTTTCGCCTGGTTTCTTCGGATACGCCGGGCTTATTATTAATAACCTTTGATACGGTGATTCGCGAAACATTAAGCTGCCGGGCTATCTCCTGCAGGGTTAGCTTTCCCATAATGGCACCAACTTCATTTGTTATGGATTAACGGCTATAAAGAAATACAAGTTTATTAATTATAACATGTCTCATTATTAGGGGCAATAAAGCCCGGCATAGCTGCCAGTCCTCCGAGACCTATAGCAAAAACACCAACTTAACATTCTTAAATTATAATTAACATTTGTAAACAGAAAATCAATCAATCTTGTATCAATGACTTTATTTTTGTATTATTGGAGTATAGCCTTACTTTTAACTTAACAAATGTTAACACACAGGCTACCGGTCCAGCATTAATACATAAGAAAGAGGTGACCTTCAAAAATGGTAAAGATTATTGGTGATCCATTGCCTAACATCCCCTGGCAGGATAAACCCTCCGGATGTTTATCACCTATGTGGCGGTTTTCCGGAAACCCCATCATAAAAAGAGATGCCATTCCCAGCTCCAACAGTATTTTCAACAGTGCCGTGGTTCCTTATAACGGCAAATTTGCAGGGGTGTTCCGTTGTGACAGTCAATCCAGGAGTATGGACATCTTTACAGGCTTCAGCGAGGACGGCATTCATTGGGACATTGAACACGAGCCCATCCAATTTTTATGTGACGATGAGGAGATAGGAAAAAGGGAATACCGCTACGATCCCCGTTGTGTCAGGTTGGACGGCAAATACCATGTGGTCTGGTGCAACGGTTATCACGGCCCGACCATCGGGCTTGGTTATACCGAAGACTTTAAAACCTACCACCAGACGGAAAACGCCTTTCTGCCCTATAATCGCAACGGAGTGCTGTTCCCCAGAAAAATAAACGGCAAGTACGCCATGCTGAGCCGTCCCAGTGATACGGGGCACACACCCTTCGGGGACATATTCTACAGTGAAAGCCCGGATATGATTTATTGGGGCAGACACCGGCATGTTATGTCCACCGTCCCCGGTGACGAATCCGCCTGGCAGTCTAAAAAAATAGGTGCAGGCCCTATCCCCATTGAAACCACCGAGGGCTGGCTTTGCATTTATCATGGGGTACTCAACAGCTGCAACGGCTTTGTGTACAGCTTCGGTGCGGCTCTTCTTGACAGGGATGAGCCCTGGAAGGTGCTTTACCGCTCCAAGAACTATCTTTTATCTCCCCAGGAATATTATGAATGCGTGGGAGATGTCCCCAATGTGGTCTTCCCCTGTGCTGCCCTTTCCGATTCGGAAACCGGCAAAATCGCCGTATATTACGGCTGCGCCGATACGGTTACAGGCCTTGCGTTCACCACGGCAGAAATACTGGTGGACTGGCTCAAGAAGAATCCGCTCATCCTTTAAGGCGTATCTCCGGCGGAATCTCCAGGCATTTAACTCCTTTTATATTGGATTTCTTTTCAAAAGGAAAACCCCTACACCAGCTGAAGCCTTAAGGGAGAGCTAGCAGGTTCTCTCCCTTAACCCTTTGGCCTGCCGGTTTTCTTTTGCTGGCCCTGACCTTTATTTTTATGCCTGGCCCGGTAAAAGCCCGGCGTTTCACCGTAGGTCTTTTTGAACAGACGGATAAAATGCTCCACGTTTCCATAGCCCACCTCCGCCGCTACCGCTGCAACGCTTAAGCTTGTTCCATAGAGCATGGGAAGGGCTTTTTCCAGCCGTATACTCCGTACGATGGCGCTAAAGGGCATGCCTGTTTTCATCCGAATGTATTTTGACAGGTAAGGCTTTGAAAAATGAAAGGCCCGGGCCGCATCAGCTACCGTCACATGGGTATAATGGCTCTGTATATATTCTAATAGCCTTACCGTAAGGGTGTCCTGGGCGTAATCCTCACAAAGGCTCTCGCTGCATTTGTCCCCAATCCGGATAAGGTGAAAAAGAAGGACCTGAAAGCTGCTGTTCATAATCATTTCATAATAGGGCTCGCGATTCCTGTTTTCAAGGTAGAGCTTCAGCAGCGTATTTTCTATTTCCGGCTCTTCACCGCAATGAAAAAGCAGCAGCTCTCCGGATTTATTGAGGTAAAGGGCGTTGATGAAAAATTCCGATAAAAGGTGCGGCCCTGCCATAATAACTGAAAAGGCCTTAATAAAGGTGCTTTTACGAATCATAAGCTGAAGGGCCAGCGTGTTGTCCTGTATCACAGGCACATGGAGCGTACCGGGTGGAATAAAGCAGAGATCTCCCTCCTTAAGAAACACCTCTCCTGTTTTGGTTTTCAGCGACATGGTATTTTCAAGGATTCCAACGATTTCAAAAAAGTCATGGACAGCGGGGATTTGGGGCATATAGCGGCTATATTTGGCCACCTCAATATGCTTGTCGTCATCCTTCCACATGGTTGCTTCCTTTATAAAATCGTCCCCGTTTCCCGAGAGAATTTCCTTCACGTACATATGAGAGGCTCTAAGCTCCTCATGGCCGTACCTTTGCAAAAAGGCGTCCCTATCGGCTTCTTCACTGCAAATTCTGCCATAGGCTTTATAAAAAAGCTCTCTATCATCAGGCTCCTTCAAATGCTCCAGAATGTCGTCTTTCCTGATTTTATCCATCGCGATTTATCCTTTGCCCCAAGCGGCTGACGGCTGCCTTCAGGGCGTGTACCGATGCCGTTTCGGCATTTTTATCCTGTCCCGCCCCCCAATACAGCCGGTTCTGCCACACAATGCCCGCAAAAGCCATGGTCTTTTGGGTGCCGTTGTCCGACAGATCGTGCTTCTCCAGGCACTCCAGCATAAAGTCCCATCCCGTCGCCGAGCGGATGACGTCAATGGCTTCATCCAGACACTCTGTTCCTCCTAGCGGAGCATATACGCTGTCAAGCTCCAGGTATTCCCTCCAAAACAGGCGATAAATTTCCTTATGGGAAAGCTCCTTCCTGCTGTTATCCGATTGGTTCTTCACCAGATAGCCCAGCTCCTCGTTCATTTTGTAGGGCAGCTTTATTCCATAATGCGTATGAAGAAGATAGCCTATACCACCTTTGCCGGACTGGCTGTTAATACGAATAACATCCTTTTCGTAATTCCTGCCCAAATCACCGGGGTCTACAGGGATGTAAGGCACATCCCAGGTTTCCTGGCCCTCCCTTTCACGGTAATCCATGGCTTTGGCAATGGCATCCTGATGGGAACCGGAAAAAGCCGTGAAGACAAGGGAGCCGGAGTAGGGCTGTCTTTCATGGACCTTCATTTTCGTTAGCCGCTCATAGGCAGCTACTATTTTCTCCATGGCACTAAAGTCCAGCTCCGGATTTACCCCCTGGACATACATATTCATGGCAAGAGTGACAAGATCCACATTTCCTGTTCGCTCCCCGTTGCCAAAAAGAGTTCCCTCCACCCGCTGGGCACCGGCGAGGAGCCCGTATTCCGCGTCGCTCACCCCGCAGCCCCGGTCATTGTGGGGGTGCACCGATAGGATAACACTGTCCCTTGATTTAATGTGCTTGTGGATATACTCTATCTGACCTGCAAAAATATGAGGCATGGCGTTTTCCACCGTCGTGGGTATATTAATGTAGGCCTTGCGGCCGGGTGCAGGCTCCCAAACCTCCAGAACACTGTTGACAATATCCAGGGCGTAGTCCACCTCTGTTCCCGGGAAGCTTTCGGGACTGTACTGGAAATAAAATTCTCCTCCTGTTTTTTGAGCCCAGAGCTTCACGTATTTGGCCCCTGAGACGGCAATCTGCCTGATTTCCTCCCTGGATTTTTTGAATACCTGCCTGCGCTGCACCTCCGAGGTGGAGTTATAGAGATGAACAATAGCCCTGGGCACACCCTCCAGCGCTTCAAAGGTTCGCCTTATAATATGCTCTCTGGCCTGGGTGATAACCTGAATGGTCACATCCTCCGGTATCCTTTTTTCTTCAATAAGGATTCTTAAAAATTTGAACTCCGTTTCTGAAGCGGCAGGAAAGGCCACCTCAATTTCCTTGAAGCCGATTGCCACTAATAGCTCAAACATTTCAAGCTTATCCTTGAGGCTCATGGGAACGGCCAGCGCCTGATTGCCGTCCCTTAAATCAACGCTGCACCATAGGGGCGCTTTTTCCACAAACAGCTTTCTTGCCCAATCATAAGTTACTATTGGGGGCAAATAAAATTGCTTTTGGTATTTTCGGTGATCATACATGGCTGTTCCCTCCTTATTGGTTCCATTTTTTCCAGAGCTTACTTAAAACGCAACAAAAAAAGCCCCTCGTCTCCGACATATGTCAAGAGACGAAAGACTTTGTCTTACGCGGTACCACTCTCATTTCACGGCTTTGCAGCCGTGCACTTAGGGGATACGGGCTTTGGCCTTATATCCTGTCCCTTTAACGGCGGGCGTCCCGTCCCCAACTACTCTCAAAATAAATACAGCCTTTTGATTTCACGGGTCTGCTCAAAGGTGAGTTCCCAATCCTCCCCTGCTGTTTCACATCAACCAACAGCTTTCTGATAAAAGCGGCGGATAAGTACTAATCCTTTTCATAGCCTTTACGTATTCGTTTTTTACATCTTATCAAACCTTTTGCTGCGGATCCAGTGAGAAAGATAACCATTTTAATTGATATTTTATAACCTGTCCCGCATCACTATTCCCAAAAGTGCTTTTTCAAATTGAGATGTACTGGCATAATGAAATGTACGCTAAAAAACATGTGAATTGTACGGTACCTTACATAGTGTTCGTTGCAATAAGAGGCGCTTTAGCCTAAATTGATAACGTTAGCTCAGGCATGGCCAATCGCCTAACTATTGTTTCAAGGCTTACTCTTAAGATAAGCCAACCCAACAATCGAGAGGAGCAAAATGATGAAAAAGATCAAAAAGGAAGCGTTGCACAAACTTTTTGCCATAACAGCAACTTTTCTTATCATCCCTGCAGCTGCTGCCGGCTGCGGCAGTGCTGCACCATCCTCCCCCACCCCTTCTTCCTCGGCATCCAGCACAACCCCTGGTTCGGAAGACAGCCTTTACACCGCTGCGGGCGAAATGCCCATTGTCAAGGAGCAAATTCAGCTGACCATATTTGCGCCTCCTGACGGCGAGCTCAGCAGAGACGATAATTTGCAGACAAAGGAATTAGAAGAATTAACAAATATTGATATTGTCTGGCAGATAGCTCCAGGCGACGGCATTAAGGAAAAAATGAACCTGATGTTTGCGTCCAACGACATGACGGATATCGTCATGCTGGGGGCAGGCAACAGCAACCGTCTTGATATGGCTTCGGAGGCCATGCTGGGTGCTCAGGGGCTTGTTATTCCCCTAAATGACTATTTCGACACCATTTCCGTGGGCTATAAAAACGCCATGGAAAAACTGGACGGAATGCGGGAATACATAACAACCCCCGACGGCAATATTTATTCCCTTCCCAATGTGGACGGCTCCCTTCATGTTCAGTACAATATGAAGCTCTGGATCAATACGGTATGGCTTGACAATCTAGGCCTCAGCATGCCTGCCACCACCGATGAGTTTTATAATGTTATGAAGGCCTTTAAGGAGCAGGATGCCAACGGAAACGGAGATCCTAACGATGAAATTCCCTTCTCCACTGTAAAATCCGGTGCGGGAACACAGCTGGACGGCTTTTTAATGAATCCCTTCCAGTTGACTCCTGAAACCACCAAGCTTTACCTGGATAACGGCACGGTTACCTTCAGCCCCGTCCAGGACAATTACAAGGAAGGCCTGAAATACCTTCATAAGCTTTACTCCGAAGGGTTAATCAATCCTGAATCCTTTACTCAGGATATGAACAATCAGGTGAATGTCAATGAAAACGGCGAATACCCTGTCGTCGGTGCCTTCATTGCACAAAGGCCCGGCTATGCTACCGATATGACCACCGTCCCCAACAGCAACAAGTGGCATCAATACCAGTCCCTGCCTCCTCTTAAAGGCCCCTCCGGCGAGGCTGTTGCCGCATGGAACCCCTATGCCATGTATCAGACAGGCATGACCTTTATCACAAGCAGCTGTCAATACCCTGAAGCAGCCTTCAGGCTCATCGATTACCTTGCCACTCCCGAAGGCGTTGTAAGAAGCACCTACGGCATTGAGGGCGTACACTACAGACAGGCTGAAAGCGGTGAGCTGGGCATGGACGGAAATCCCGCCAAATACACCCGAATTACCGGAGCGGACACAACCAACGCCATTTGGCATCAATTGGCCGGCCGTGTTCTTTTGCCCGAGGATCCTCTGGATGTTACAGTGAATCTGGATCCTTACGCGCAAGACGTGGTTCCCACAACAGGCCAGCTCGTTATACTCTACAATGCCTCCAAGGAACATGAAAAGGTGCGCCAGCCCCTGGAAAGCGTCTTACCTTCCCTCTACATGTCCTCCAGCGATGCCGAAGAAATGGCCTTGATTAAGACCACGGTCATGGATTACGCCAACGAAACCCTTGTACGTTTTGTAACAGGCGATATGGACATTGAGAAGGATTGGGACACCTATATCAGCCAGCTTGACAGCATCGGCCTGGCCCGTTACCTTGAGCTTCTCCAAACAGCCTATGACAACAGCGCCTTTGCAAAATAACCCAACCTTTTAAACCGTTATTCCTCCTATTAAAGATAAAATGTTATTCTTATGCGATGAATTGGACCCTTTGGGGTCCAATTCATCGCCATCATTCAATCCTTTTTAAACATTCTAAAATACGCCAAATACGCTAAAATGCGCAGCGGAGGTAGTTATGAACCTTGCGATCAGTCGTAGCAACAGAATTCCCGGCCAACTCTTTAAGAAAGTCAAGCGCCACTGGCAGCTTTACCTTGTTATTCTGCTTCCTATTGTGTACCTGATACTTTTTAAGTATGTTCCTATCTGGGGATCACAAATCGCTTTCAAGAATTATACCCTCGGAAAGGGTATTGACGGAAGCCCCTGGGTGGGCATGAAGCATTTTATAAACTTCTTTTCCTCTCCCCAGTTTTCAAGGCTGTTATTAAACACCCTCGGCCTTTCCTTTTATACTATCATTGCCGGCATTTTTCCCCCTATTTTACTGGCAGTGGCCCTCAATTACGCCAAAAGCAAAATCTTCGGCAAAACCGTGCAAATGGTTACCTATATGCCCTACTTTATTTCAACGGTTTTAGTGGTGGGCATTGTATCCCAGA
>JAFADM010000185.1 GCA_023424865.1 Bacillota bacterium
ATGTGAAGCTTTCCGCTGGGATAATAAATGGGTGTCGTTATATAATAGGTCTTTTTCTCCATTTTTTCACTACCCTCCAGGTTGTTTTCCATTTTTAAGCTTATTTATTTTCATATCGGCCGGAAAAAGGACCGACCAAGCTGATTCAAGATTATAACCCTATTTTTCCCAAGATAAACGCAGTAAATAATAGGGAGCCACAAGAAATTTAAAAAACTGAAAACCTTGCGGCAGTCTCAGATACCGGAGCTTCATTCACCACTTTTTTCATCAGGATAAGAGGTGGTAAGTCCCACTGTACAAAAAATACCTTCTCCCTTGCCAAAGGCGGTAAGCCCTTCGCCGCTTGTTGCAGTTATTCCGATTACCGAAGGGGATATCCCCAGAAGCTCCCCTATTTTTTCCCGCATTTTAGGAATAACAGGAGCAAATTTAGGCCTTTGCGCCTCAATGGATATGGAGACATGAACAATTTTTCCGGGGCTTAAGTATTTAAGCGCCTCCAATACATAAAAGCGGCTGTCCGTAATGCCGTCCTCCAGACAAAGTCTGTCCGATACCGCACCCAATATGTTTATACAGGTTACACCGGATATGGCGTTGGCAAGGGCGTGAAGAACCACGTCCGCATCGCTGTTGCCGGAAAGGCCGGGGTATCCTTCAATTTCCAAGCCACCCAAAATCAGTTTTTTCGTGCAGTCCTTTTCTTCAAAGCGGTGACTGTCCTGACCTATGGAAAATTTATATACCATTTTATTTATCTTTAAGCCTTTCTTTTTTTATGCAGTCACATGTCCAATGCTTTTTCTGTATAAAAACAATAAAGCATTTAAGCTATAAAAGAGCCCAAAGTCTTTAAAAAGCTTAAAATGCCGTACCCATTCAAGAGCAAAACAGATGTATGTATTAAGATCACAGCAAAAAGCATGCCGTATCGCCAGTTTACGCTAAAGCGATCTCTAATAAGGTATTATATACTACCTTAAAACGCGTTTCAATCCACTATGATCTGTAGAAATCTTGACTTTTAAGCAGTATTGAGAGGCTGTCTGCATATCACAGCTTCCAAGCGCTGAGAATGGGATAGCTTTATAAAGAAAGCACACCTCCAAATATTAGTTCTCTAACAGTTGGGGTGCAATTTATTAAAGATTCTTTTTAATAAATCAATAAATTTTATATATGAAATAACCTTTATTTTATTTTCTCCACTTTAATAGCAAGGATGAATTGATAATAACGGCCACAGAGCCCACATTATGTACCAGCGCCCCAAGCACGGGATTCAGAAGGCCCGTAACGGCAAGCCCGATAGCTGCAAAATTTAGCACCATGGATGCAGCGAGATTAATACGAATGGTGGTCATGGTCTTATGGGACAGACGAATTAAGTGAGGGATTTCCTTAATATCGTCTCCAACCAGCACAATATCCGCGGCTTCGATGGCTATATCGCTTCCGATGCCTCCCATGGCTACCCCTACAAGGGCTGTTTTCAGGGCAGGTGCATCGTTTATACCGTCGCCTACCATACATACCGGTTCACCCTTTGACTCGAAGTCTTTAATGGCTGTCAGCTTGTCCTCGGGAAGGCAGTTGGCCTTAAGGTCGCTTATGCCGGCATTTTTAGCCATGTATTGAGCTGCCTGGGGCGTATCTCCCGTTAAAAGGACCGTTTTGGTTCCCGTTGCTCCAATGGCCTTAACCGTGCTGGCAGCGTCGGAACGAAGGGTGTCGGAAAGAACAATGAGCCCCGCCCCCCTGCCGTTGGCTGCAAGATAAATAACCGTGGAACCATCCTCTTTAGCCTTTAATCCACCTTTTGCAAGGCTTTCCGGAAGCATAACCTCTTTTTCGGTAAAAAGGGCTTCATTTCCGGCAAGGACTGCGGTGGTTCCAACTCTGGCTTCAACTCCCCGTCCGGCAAGGAGTGCAAATTCATCGGGTTCGGGAGGAAGGCTTCCCCTTTGCTTCTTATAATGGGCTACAATAGCCTTGCCCAAAGGATGCTCGGAGCGAAGCTCTGCGGAGGCGGCCATTTTTAAAAGGGACTCACTGTCCAGCTCGTCGGAACAGCTCACCACCTGGACCACTGCAGGAGTACCATAGGTTAGGGTACCTGTCTTATCAAAAGCAATGCGCTTAACCCTGGCAAGGCGTTCCAGAGCGTCTCCCTGCCGCACAAGAATACCGAAACGGGTGGCATTTCCAATGGCCGCCATAATGGCCGTGGGCGTCGCCAGCACAAGGGCACAGGGACAGAACACCACAAGTACCGTCACCGACCGTATGATTTCCCCTGTGGCAAACCAGGTCACCACTGCTGATAAAAGGGCAAATACCACAATCCAGGTAGCCCATCTGTCGGCTATACCCACTATTTTGGCTTTTCCAGCGTCCGCCGATTCCACCAGCCGAATCATCCGCTGCAGGGAGCTGTCCTCTCCCACCTTGCGGGCTACCATTTCAAAGGTTCCGAACTGGTTCACCGTTCCGCTTGAAACCTCTTCCCCCTCCCCCTTGTCCACGGGAAGGGATTCGCCTGTCATGACGGATTGATCAATGGAGGTCTGGCCCTTTGCTATAACGCCATCCACAGGAACCGTCTCACCTGCCAGCACCCGAAGCACATCTCCGGGCATTACGTTTTCGGCAGGAATGACGGTTTCACTTCCATTTTTCACAAGCCTTGCCGTGGCAGGCGTCAGGTGCACCAGCTTTTCAATGCCCGCCCGGGCCTTGGCAACGGTTCTTTCCTCCAGGTAAGCGCCCAGTGCCATGATAAAGGCTATCTCACCTGCGGCAAATATCTCACCGATAGCTACGGAGGCCACAAGGGCAATGGATACAAGAACATCCGCTTTAATGTCGAATTCCTTTACCAGCCCCTCAATGGCGCCTTTAACTATGGGAACACCGCATAATGCGATGGCAATCCAGGCTGCGTCAACCGGTAAGCTCCCGATATTAAAAAAGCTTGCTGCTACAGCTATTAATGAAACAGCAAGGACTATCGGCGTCCTTTTTTCCTCTGATTTCAACCATTCCGGCAACAGTATCACTCCTTTCGAATATACCCATAGGGGTATAGGTATACTATAACTGGTCGTTGTCTCCCATGTCAAGAGACATGAAAAAGCGACTGCATAAAAACACAGCCGCTTTTCTTGTAAGCTTATTATTCTTTTAAAAGGATCCCGTTGTCAGTTAATTCTCAGGTCATTCTGGAGAAGTGTTCCACAGCTTTGGCAAAATCCGCTATGGTTTTGTCCGCATCACCATGCTCGATGCCCTCACGGACACAATGGTTCAAATGCCCCTCCAAAACAAGCTGTCCCACCTTTTGCAGGGCACTTTTTGCAGCATTTATCTGTATCAGAATTTCTTCACAGGGAATATCTTCATCCACCATTTTATCAACAGCCTTTATTTGACCGACGATCTTATTAAGCCTTTTATGAAGATTATCGGAATCCATGCACTGGCGCATACTTGAGCCCTCTCTTTCTTATTTTGCCTCTATGAGGCATACCCCCTCAGGTATGCTAGAAAGTATAGCATTCAGCGCACCTTCCGTCAAATTACTTAAAAAGGCACATTGCAATTTACAAAATGCAGGCGTCAGAACATAAAGTCATACTGCATAGTAAAGCTGCTGGCATAGAAAAACCCCAAGGAAATTCACAAGCAACGAAGGGCGCAGGCCAGTATCCGCAGAACTCCCTCCTTCTAATCGACAGACATTAAAACATCCGTGTAGTAATAAAAAGGACCGGGCAGGGATACCTCACGGGTTGCCACCGGCAATAGGTAAACCAATGGAGCCCCCTTTTCCCCCCTGGCTTCAATTGTGAGCTCATAGGAACCTCCAGCCAGTTCCAGCTCCACCCGCTGGCTTTGGGGCGCCCGGTGGTAAGCCGGCATGAATTCTTCCTTTTGGGTACAGTCAATAACGGTTTTTCCGTCCAGCAGCACTTTGACAAGGCCGTCGGAGGCCGCAATAAGCCGAAGCTTTCTGTCCGAGGGGTTATGAAGCAAGGTTCTGGCGCTATAGACACCCTCGCAGTCATCAGGGAAAACCTTCTCCCACTCAATGCGGTTTGTGCCGAACACCCCTTTTACCTCTTCCTCATTTAAAGGCGCTTTCACATACCACTCATTTGCCGGGACAAGGGTAAAGGCCTCGGTTTGAACGGCCCAAAGCTGTCCGTCATGGAAACGGGTAAGCCGCACTGCCAGAGAATAGAAAGGTTGCGCATTGCCTTCGGATTTTATTTCAAAGGTAAAGTTCTGAGGCTTTCCCTGGGCCAGTGTAAAGAGCTGCTCCCGGGAGCCTTCCCAGCCCTTGGGAAGGTCCAACGCCACCTTACCGTCCCAGGCTTCTCCCGAATGGTTTGTAAGCCGTATGGTAATGGTCTTTTTACCGTTTCTTCCAATAGCCGGACCCATTGGCCCATAATCAAGCCCCAGCTCCAGCGCCACCGGCTTTACAGAGCCTTTGGGCAAAAGCCTTATATCCGTGCTTATATCCTGATACCACAGCTTTTCCACCGTTTCGTCCGGTGCTGCTTCCGCAAAGTCGGGCAATAGGGTGGGAAGCTCGGAATGTATTGCTATCCCGGTGTTCCACGCTGCAAGTATCTGAATTCCTGCATTCATGGTTCGGCGGGTCAGCTCATCCAGATTTGCGGGCGCCTTAAAGCCCTTAATGGGCGGGCTAACCACCACCCTGTCACCTACAGGCTTTACCCATTTTTCAGGCAGGCCCTCGGGGCCCAGGATCATTCCCAGAATAGCTCCCAGTGTGGCTACCGTACAATCCGTATCATAGCCGCAGTTAACGCTTTTCAGCATGGCATCCTCAAAATCCTCCCCATAGAGCCAGCCTAAAATGGTAAAGGCAATATTTTGGGGAGCGTCGGTAAAATTATCCCTTCCATGATGCCTGAGAATAAGCTCCCTG
>JAFADM010000186.1 GCA_023424865.1 Bacillota bacterium
TTAAATCCCTTAAGGTAGCAGGAGCCAAAGAGGTGGCCGAATATGGCTATAAGGTCATGAAAAAGGGCAAGGCGGTGGCTGTCCACGGCTTTTCCAATAAGGTGCTGGTGTTCAGCGTACGTCTGGCTCCACGTCGTTTGGTTCGTTACATTGCAAGTAAAATACAGGGGAAAAAGGGGAGTTGAAAAACTCCCCCTTTTTCTGTCTTTAAGTCTTTAATCCGGCAAACTGATTCTGATACAGGCTGTAATACCGGCCCTTGAGACTTAAAAGCGTCTCATGATCGCCGGACTCGGCAACCTTCCCGTCTTCCAGAACAACAATTCTGTCCGCGTCCCGTATAGTGGAAAGGCGATGGGCAATTATGAGGCTGGTGCGGTTTTTCATAAGAGCGATCATGGCCTCCTGGATGTGCATTTCCGTACGGGTATCCACGCTGGAGGTGGCCTCGTCCAGAATAAGTATGGGCGGATCGGCCAAAACAGCTCGGGCGATGGAAAGCAGCTGGCGCTGTCCGCCGCTTAAATTGCTTCCTGTTTCATGAAGCAGGGTGTTATAGCCTTCGGGCAGCCTTTCAATAAACAGATCGGCATTGGCTGTGGATGCCGCCGTTTTTATTTCGTCAAGTGTGGCATCCAGCCGGCCATAACGGATATTGGACAAAATGGTGTCGGAAAAGAGAACCGTATCCTGAAGCACAATGGCAATGCTTCTTCTGAGCTCATCCTTGGGAATACTCCTTATATCCTTGCCGTCCAATTGAATGGAACCGTTATCAATATCGTAAAAGCGGGTCAAAAGGTTCACCAATGTGGTTTTGCCCGAACCGGTAGCGCCAACTACGGCAATTTTCATTCCGGGCTCCACGGTAAGATTCAGCTCCTTCAATACCGGCTCCCCTTCTTTATAGGAGAAGGAAACATCCTTAAAGGAGATAGCCCCCTTTACCTCACGGCTATGAAAGTCTTCCCTTCCTTCATCGGTTTCAGAAGCCGCATCCAATACCTCAAAGACCCTTTCCGCACCGGCAATGGCCGTTTGGATCTGGGCATACTGATTGGCCATTTCACTGATAGGCCGTGTAAATTGCTTGGAGTAGATTAGAAAAGCCTGAATGACGCCTACGGTAATGGCTCCCTGGAGCGCAAGCCAGCCGCCGCAGCCGGCAATGAGCAGATAACCCAAATTGGCAATGACATTCATGATGGGGCCCATCATGCCTCCAAAAATCTGGGCTCTTATCCCGCAGCTTCGCAGCTCGCCGCTGATGGCGGAAAACTCTCTTACGGCTTTTTTCTCTTTGCCGAAGGCGACAACCGTTTTATAGCCTGTCACCATTTCTTCAATTTGGCCGTTGAGCCGGCCAAGAAGCGTCTGCTGGGTGACGAAATATTTGCGGAGGGCCTTGGCCAGCCTGGTTGAGGCTAAAAGGCTCAAGGGCACGGTGATAAAGCTGATTAGGGTGAGCAGGGGACTATAATGCAGCATAATGGCTACCGTTCCCACCACCGTAAGCACACTGGAGAAAAGAGAAGCCAGGGATTGGGAAACGGTATTGGAAATGTTTTCTACATCATTGGTCATTCGGCTCATCAAATCACCATGCTTGTGGGTGTCGGTGTACTTTATGGGCAGATGCTCGATCTTCTCAAACAAATCGGAGCGCAGATGCTTAACGGTTGTCTGTGAAAGACGTGCGGAAAAAAGCCCCTGGAGATAGGTCAGCATGGAGGAAACCGCGTATACCGCTATAAGAGCTGCCAATAATCCGATCAGACGGTCAAAATTTACCGAAGGACTGTTGTCCGTCAGGCTCAGGGTATTAATGGCTTCGGCCTGAATGGCCGGTCCTGCCAGGGAAAGCAGGGTGATTATCAGCATAATGAAAAACAGGGAGAACATAAGAAACCGGTTGGCGCCGATATAGGCTACAAGGCGCTTAAGTGTTTTGCCCGCGTTTTTGGGCTTTTCCCTGTGCATAACTGGGCCCATGGGGCCTCTTCGCATTGGTCCTGCCATAGGGCCGGAGGGCAGAGGGGGGGCAGCCATAGTTTATACCTCCTTCTTTATCTGGGAGCTGTAAATGTCCCTGTAAACCGCACTGGTTGCCATAAGCTCAGCGTGGGCTCCGCAGGCGCACAGACTGCCGTTATCCAAAACGGCAATGCGGTCGGCGTTCATTACACTGGCAACTCTTTGGGCGATCATAATGACAGTGGTGTCTTTAAGATGCTCCCTCAGTGCTTTTTGCAGCCGGGCCTCCGTTCCTAAATCCAGAGCGGAGGTGCTGTCGTCGAAAATAAGCACCGCCGGCTTTTTAAGAATGGCCCGGGCAATGGCCAGGCGCTGCTTCTGGCCGCCGGACAGGGAGGTTCCCTTTTCGCCGATAACGGTGTCATAGCCCTGAGAAAAGCTCTGTATGTAATCATGGGCCTGAGCGGTGCGGGCCGCGGCTTCAATTTCCCCATCGTCAGCCGCTTCATTGCCCCAGCGGATATTGTCACGAATGGTTCCCGAGAAAAGCTCACTTTTCTGGAGAACACAGCCGATTGTCCCGCGAAGGGATTCCAGTTCATATTCTCTTACATCCCTGCCGTCCAGAAGGACCGTGCCGCCTGTAGTGTCATAAAACCTTGGAATGAGATTTATAAGAGAGGTTTTGCCCGAGCCTGTGGCTCCTAGTATCGCCAGAGTTTCTCCGGGGCGGATTTCCAGATCGACACCTGTCAGAACCGGCCTTCCCGCCGCACCGGGATAATGAAAGCTCACATCCTTGAAAACCACCTGGCCCTTTGGTGCCTCAAGCTTTTTATTACCGCCCAGGATGGCCGGCTCGGTATAAAGGATTTCCCGTATGCGGGCTGCGGAGGCCCTGGCACGGGAAATGGACTGGAACATCATGCTGACCATCATAATGGACATAAGAATCTGTGTGACATAGGTTACCGCAGCCATGATTTGGCCTACCTGCATGGTCCGGGCTTCCACCTGAAGGCCGCCGATATAGAGAATGGCCACCACCGACAGGTTCATGACAATCATTATAAAGGGATGGAGCAGAGCCATGAGCTTCTGAACCCTCAGTGTATTTTGCATCAGGTCTGTGTTGGCCCGATCAAACCGGTTTAGCTCATAATCCTCGCGGACATAAGCCTTAACCATTCTGGCACCCAGAATGTTCTCCTGAACCACAGAGTTTACCTTGTCAAGCTTTGATTGCACCACTGAAAAAAGAGGGGAGGCCTTTGAAAGTACCAGCCAGAGTACCAGAATCTGAATGGGAAGCGCAAGGATCAGAACCAGGCCGAAGCGTATGTTCAGGGAAACCGCCATCACGATACCTCCGGCGAACATGAGGGGAGCCCGGATAAACATGCGCAGGGACATAGCCACCAGCTCCTGAACCGCTGTGATGTCATTGGTCAGCCTGGTTACCAGTGAGCCTGTAGTAAAGGAATCCGTTTGCTGAAGGGAAAGACTCATAACCCTTGCAAAGGCATCCTTTCTAAGATCATTGCCGAAGCTCTGAGAGGCCGCGCTGGCAAAGCCTGCGGCACCTACTCCGGTAATGCCTCCAATGACAGCCAGCAAAAGCATGTGGAGAAGTGTTTTTAAAATATAGCCGCCGTCATTCATAAAGACGCCGTTATCAACAATTTGAGACATGAGCTTGGGCTGGAAAAGATCTACTATAACCTCTGCAGCCATGAACAAGGGTGAAAGTACGGCAAAAAGCCAGTAGGGCTTTAAGTAGTCAATCAGCTTCTTTTTTGCAGTCATCGCCGACCTCCGTCAACAAGGTGTTTCTTATATTAAGAAGGACCTTTCGGGCAAGCAGCATTTCCTCAGATGGAATATTTCTTATAAAGGCTTCTTCCGCCTGAGAAAATTTATCGGTCATGGTCTTATGGAGCTGCCGCCCCTTTTGGGTAATATAGACTCGGGTTTGCCTTAAATCATCGCTGTCCGAGGCTCTGGTCACAAGCCCCTCCAGCTCCATTTTTTGAAGGGCCACGCTTATGGTGGGAGCTGTCAAATGGGTTCGCTTTGTTAGATCCAGCTGGGCCTTGCCGTCCTCCCGGACAAGATGGAAGAGAATGTGATGGTAACCGCTTTGAAGACCGATTTTTTCACCTTCCCGGCGCATATGGTCGTGAAAGAGCTTGGAAAGCTCATGGAGAAGCATAAAAAAAGGGATCTCCTCCGGCGGAAGGCCCATTTTTTTTGAAAGCACAATGAAACACCTGCCTCACAATCGTTTTATATATTTAGTTAGTTAACTAACTAAATATATATTCAGCGTATCCCTGTAAATCGACTTTGTCAAGATACGGGCTATCTTTTTTTTGCCGTTTTATGATATAGTAAAAGGCATTGAATCATTATAGGTTTTTTTGGAGGAAAAGTGATTACTGTTACAAACTTAAGCCTGAATTTCAGCGGAACCAATCTTTTTTCAAGTGTCAATTTAAAATTCACCCCTGGAAACTGTTACGGCATTATCGGCGCCAACGGTGCCGGCAAATCCACCTTCTTGAAAATTCTCTCGGGTGAACTGGAGCCGTCGACAGGTGATGTGTCCATTCCCAAAACCGTACGCATGTCCGTGCTCAAGCAGGATCATTTTGCCTATGATGCCTATACCGTGCTGGATACCATTATTATGGGCAATATGCGCTTATACGAAATCATGAAGCAGAAAGACGATCTCTATGCCAAGCCGGATTTCTCGGATGAAGACGGCATACTGGCCTCGGAGCTGGAGGGCGAATTTGCCGAGCTTAATGGGTGGGAGGCAGAAACCGAAGCCTCTAAAATCATCCAGGGGCTGGGCCTTGAAAATGATATACTCTATTCTCAAATGGATACCCTTACCGGTAACGACAAGGTAAAGGTGCTTCTGGCTCAGGCCATATTCGGACACCCGGACATTCTTCTTCTGGACGAGCCTACCAACCACCTTGACATACAGTCCATCAACTGGCTTGAAGATTTGCTTCTGGACTACTCAGGAACGGTTATTGTGGTATCCCATGACAGACACTTTTTGAACACGGTCTGCACCCACATTGTGGATATCGATTTCGGCCAGATTAAGGTCTATGTGGGCAACTACGAATTCTGGTATGAGGCAAGCCAGCTTATACAGAGGATGATTAAGGAGCAGAATAAAAAGAACGAGGATAAGGCCAAGGATTTGCAGGCCTTTATTGCGCGGTTTTCTGCCAATAAATCCAAATCCAGGCAGGCGACTTCAAGAAAAAAGCTTTTGGACAAGCTTACCCTTGACGAGCTTCCCGCATCCTCCCGGCGTTATCCCTATGTCGGCTTTCAGATGGACAGAGAAGCAGGAAAGGATATTCTCACGGTTGAGGGCATTTCCAAAACCGTTGACGGGATTAAGGTTCTGAATAATGTAACCTTCCGTATGGCCAAGGGAGACAAGATTGCCTTTGTAGGTGAAAATGAAATCGCCCAATCCACTCTCTTTAAAATCCTTATGGGTGAGCTTGAGCCTGATGAGGGCTATTACAAATGGGGTGTCAGCACCTCCCAGTCCTATTTTCCCAAGGACAATACCGCCTTTTTCAACGAGTGCAAGCTCAATATCATTCAATGGCTAGAGCAGTTTTCAAGGGATAATACGGAAACCTATCTCAGAGGCTTTCTGGGCAGAATGCTGTTTTCCGGAGACGATGTTTTCAAGCCCGTGCATGTTCTCTCCGGCGGAGAGAAGGTTCGGTGCATGCTGTCGCGCATGATGATGTACGGCGCTAATGTGCTGGTGCTGGATCAGCCCACGAACCACCTGGATCTGGAATCTATTACGGCGGTAAATAACGGTCTCATTGACTTTAAGGGAAATGTGCTGTTTTCTTCTCATGACCACCAGTTTATCCAGACCATAGCCAACCGTATTATTGAAATTACGGAGGATGGCATAATCGATAAGCTCACCACTTATGATGATTATCTGGAAAGCCGCGGCGGGAAATTTGTTGGGTAAATAGCCCTTTGAATCAAAAAAAGCCTCCTGTGCCTTTGAGCCGGGAGGCTTTTTTTGATAAACTGTCCGTGAGGGGCAGAGCAGGGAATGCGACTACTGCGGATCCCCTATTCATGCCCCCTCACGCTTATGATTACATGCTTTTGAACCTCAGAGAGGGTTGTAGAGGCTTATTACAGGCGGTTGGGTTAAAAATTCCTGAAGCTTGGGCAAGGTGCCTGTAAAATGGGGGGTGCTGTTGTGGAAATTGATCGCATCGCTATCCTTCCATTTTTCAATAAAGGTAAGCACCGTTTCATCCTTAAGATCCTGGTACAGGGCGTATTCGATATTGCCCTCTTCGTTACGGCTGGCTTCAATAAGGGGGGCGGCTGTTTTCTTGAATTCTTCAATGGACTCTTTTTTTACTTTCATTTGTGCCACAATAGCAATCATTTTTGTATTTCCTTTCTCAACATTAATTATATTTAGCAATTCATATTTAAGTGGAATGACTGTTATTTTTTGGTCAAGGTATCCAAAAAATCCTTTAAGAGATTGAGACAAACGGTTTTTCGATAAACCGCGGTGGAGCGCTGATCGTCAATAGGATGAAGAATGCCGCTGTAAGCCTCAGCCAGAGCGTCCGAATCAAAAGGCTTATTAAGCGCCAATTTTTCTATAGCCCTGTCGCGTACAACCCTGGGCCCTACGGAACCGAAGGCAGCTCTGAAATTCTTAATTTCGCCCTTTTCCACTCTGGCAGCTCCGGCAAAGGAAAGCTTGGAAATGGCCTGGGCACGACGGGCGCCTACCTTTTCATAATAGTTGTGGGTAAGATCCGCTGAAGGAAGAAGAATGCCGGTAAGAAGCTCGGCAGGCAGCAGAGCCGTTTTTCGAACACCCAGAATAAATTCCTCAATTGGAACATGGCGCTTCTCAAGCTTCCCGTCTTCACGGAGAGAAGCCAGCACTAAAATCGCATCCAGGACATAGAGCACCGGAAGGCTGTCTCCTGCGGGGGAGGCATTGCAGATATTTCCTCCCAGAGTTCCCATATTGCGTATGGCAGGCGCAGCCACCCCTTTGAGTGCGGCTTTCAGAAATTCCGGCACCAACGGTTCGTCAATAAGCTGGGTATAAGTGGCTAAGGAACCAATAAAAAGCCCTTCCTCCGCCAGGAATACTTCCTTAAGCTCAGGTATTCGGTTTAAAAAAAGAAAGGAGGGAGCCTCTTTTCGGGTAACCATGTAATCGGTGCCGCCGGCATAGGGAAGAACTCCCTGTTGGCTTCGCTTTATTTCAAGCGCTTCGGCAAGGGTTAAAGGACTCCAGGACTCTACCATAGTCCGGCCCCCCTTTCGGAAGCCAGCTTGATACCCTCAACGATCATATTATAGCCTGTGCAGCGGCATAAATTTCCGGATATGGCTTCGCGTATTTCATTTTCGTTGGGATGGGGCTTGGTTGAAAGAAGAGCCTCAGCGGCCATAATCATTCCCGGAGTGCAAAAACCGCACTGAACCGCACCGGCCTCAGCGAAGGCTTCCTCCATCACCTTATAGCGGCTGGTATCCTTAAAGCCCTCAATGGTTAAAACACGGCTGTTTTCAAGGCTTCCTGCCCCAATCAGGCAGGCATTGGCAAGCCTCCCGTTATATAGCACCGAGCAGGCGCCGCATTCACCCTCGCCGCAGCCCTCTTTGGGGCCGGTAAGGGAAAAAGTGCCTCTTAATAGATCCAAAAGCCGCACCGTGGGCTCACAATCCACTGTAACCGGCTTTCCGTTGAGTTCAAAGCTTAGTGTCATGAAGTACCTCCATAAGCCGTTCCGGCGTAACGGGTATAAAGTGGATCGCCCTTCCGGAGGCTTGCTCCACTGCTGCGGCGTAGGCAGGAGCAGTTCCGATAAGGGTAAGCTCTCCTGCGCCTTTGGCTCCAAAGGGCCCGTCGGGGTAAGGATTTTCAACCAATGCAGTTTTAAAGGGAACCGTGTCCATGGAAGTGGGAATCATATAGTCGGTCATGCTGGCCTGGCGGATGACACCGTTTTGCTGCTCCATTTTTTCCATAGAGCCATAGCCCAGGCCCTGGAGCATGCCGCCCTCCATCTGGCCCCGCATAATGGTTGTATCAATGGCTGTTCCCACATCGAAAACACCCCATACTCCGGTAACCTTTGTGCATGCGGTCAGGGTATCCAATTCCACCTCTACCACATTCACGCCCCAGGAATAAGTGGGGTAGGCGTCCCCTGTAAAGGCCTGGGCGTCCCAGGGGATGAGATCCGGGTGGCGGTACCGTTCTTCAATCATAAGAGCTTCTCCGCTTTTCCATGAGGACTTAAGCTTTAGAGCAGCTCTTTCAAGAAGCTTTCCCACGATCATAAGGGAGCGGGAGGCTACCGTTGGACCTGAATTGGGGACTCTGTCGGTGTCCGGATTAACCATAATGACATGATCCAGAGGCAGGTTCAGTATTTCCGCAACGATTTTGCTCAAAGTGGTTTTAAGCCCCTGTCCCATATCCGTATTGCTGACGAGAATTTCAACCTTGTCATCCTCACGCTTGAAAAGCCGGGTAATGGATTTAATATGATCCCTTTCACCGGAACCCGTAAAGCCGCAGCCGTGAAGAAAAAGGGCCAGGCCGATGCCTTTTCTGAACCTTCCGGTTTGCTTGCGGTAAAGGGCGTACTTTTCACTGTAGCCGGACAGCTCCTCTGCCTTTTCTATCATTTCCGGAAGCTTTACGGGATCGTGAAAGCATCCGGAGGTTGAGGTGGAAGAGCCCTGCTTTGCCATGTATTGCTTCTTAAATTCCAAAGGAGTAAGGTTGAGCCTTGCCGACAGGTGGTTCATAAGCGATTCAACGGCAAAGAAGCTTTGGGGTGCGCCAAAGCCCCGGAAGGCTCCGTTGGGTACGGTGTGGGTAAGGACTGCGCGGCCGTGAACTTTTATGTTAGGAATATCGTAAACGCCGCAGGCCGCAATGATGGAACGCTGGAGAACAACACTGGAAAGTCCGCAGTAGGCCCCCGCGTCCAGTGTGATGTCAGCTTCCAGAGCAATAAGGCGATTGGCGCCGTCAAGGGCGCATTTGTACTTTATTTTAGAAGGATGGCGCTTGGTTGTAACGGCCATATCCTCTCTTCTGTTAAAAAGGAGACGAACGGGGTTGCCGGTTTTCTTCGCTGCGACGGCTGCCTGGCAGGCAATGAGGGAGGGATAGTCTTCCTTGCCTCCGAAGCCACCGCCTGTGGTGGTTTGAACGATTCGTACCGCATTTTCCCCAAGACCCATGCAAAGCATTACCGCATCCTTCACATAATAAGGACATTGCATGGAACCGTACAGGGTAGCTCTGCCTTCCTCATAGACACCGATAACGCCCTGGGGCTCAATATAGGCCTGCTCCTGGTAGCCGGTTTCATAAACGGCCTCAAATACACTGGCCGCCTCTTTGAAGGCGCTGTCCGGATCACCCTTGTGATAAGCGTATTCGGCAGCATTTTCACAAGCCTCGTCCATGGTGAGGACGGGCTTTTGCTCCTCGTATTCCACCTTGGTTTGCCGCACCAGCTGGTTAACCTTCTTCTCATCAGGACCGGCAATCATTAGGATGGCTTCGCCTGCAAAGCATACCTGACCTTCCGCAAAAAGAGGCTGCTCGCTGGAAACCACCTTTAACAGGTTAACACCGGGCACATCCCGATAGTCAACAACAAAGTAGCCCTCTTCCAGTGGAGGAAGCCGGATGGCCTTTATTTTTGCATAGGCCTTTTCCGAACGCAGCATTTTTCCGTGGAGCAGATTGTCTGCAGGCATATCGGCAATATAGACGGCACTGCCGTTCATCTTTTCAGTATGATCTTTTTTTGTTACGGGGCTGCTTATCTTTATCATGTTACTATTATAGACGCACACCAGGACATTTTCAACAGCCTGAGAAGCGCATGGGGCCTAGTCAATATTTACCTTGGCAGCATTTATTGAGGCATAGCCATTGACAAGGAACCATAAGCTTTATAAACTGATAGTAACTTTAAAAAAACAACTCACTCAATATTAACTTTTGAGCCTGATGAAAAATTTATATTACAGTTCACTATTTCCTAATTAGAACTTTTTTGGAAAGGAAACTTGCTATGGAGCATGTCAATTTGTTTCTTGTCTTCACCGAAGGTCTGCTTTCCTTTATTTCGCCCTGTGTGCTGCCGATTTTACCTGTTTACTTGAGCCTTCTTTCCGCCAGCAGTGTGGACAATGTGAAAACGGGTGCTGTCAAGCCCTGGAACGGCCTGCTGCTTCGGAATACACTGCTTTTTATTCTTGGCATTTCCTCGGTGTTCTTCATATTGGGCTCCTCTGTCAGCGCTTTCAGCCAATACTTCAGAGCCCACAGGGATACCATTTCCCTAATGGGAGGCATACTTATTATGCTTCTTGGAGGCTTTTATCTGGGAGTTATTCAAATTCCCTTCCTTAACAGGGAAAAGAAAATCCATATGGAAGCCGAAGCAGATGGGAAAGCCATGAAGCCGGTTACGGCCTTTCTCCTGGGCTTTACCTTCAGCCTTGGCTGGACACCCTGTATCGGGCCTATGCTGGCCTCCGTACTTATTATGGCCTCCGGCCAGACTGATGTTGTTAGAGGCAATAGCCTCATTTTAGTTTATACCCTTGGCTTTGTTATTCCTTTTGTTTTGCTGGCACTTTTTTATTCCAGGCTCATTAAGGTTGTGGACTGGCTCAAAAGAAACATGGGAGCCATACAAAAAATAGGCGGAGCGATTTTGCTTATTTCAGGCCTTTTACTCACCCTTGGCGGCCCTGAAAAGGCATGGGCCTCTGTAAAAAATTTGGTGTCGGGTTATAGCCAAAGCAGCACGGAAAAAGAATCCCAGAGCCCGTTGCCTTCCTCTTCCGCAAGTCCGGAAGAAAATGCAGGGGAGGGGAATAGTTCCGGAAATAATGGGAACGACCCGAATGATACGGAAAAAAACAAGGTAATGGCTCCGGACTTCGCACTTAAGGATCAATACGGCAAAACCCATACCCTAAGCGATTACGAGGGCAGTGTGGTCTTCCTTAACTTCTGGGCGACCTGGTGCCCGCCCTGTGTTGCGGAAATGCCCCATATTGAGGATCTTTACCAGGAGTACGGAGAAAAGGGCGAGGATGTGATTATACTGGGTGTTGCTGCTCCCAATTATGGACGGGAGGGCTCTGAGGAAGAAATCAAGGCCTTCCTGGAGGATAATGGATACACCTTCCCTGTGGTAATGGATTATAACGGTGAAATTTCTTCCCTTTATGGCATATCGGCGTACCCCACCACTTTTATTGTTAATGCCGACAAGTCCCTCAGAGGGTATGTGGAGGGAGCCATGGACAAGGAAACCATGATTTACATTATTGAAAATGAGCGTTAACCAGGGGGGGACATTGTGAAAAACACGTATGACTTAGACTGTGGTCTTTCAAAAACCCTTAATATACTTGGAGACAAATGGACACTGCTTGTCCTTCATCGCATCCTGTGCGGTACAGGTGTTTTCAAGGAGCTTCAGGAAAGCCTGAAAACCATCCCCACCAATCTTCTTTCCCAGCGCCTGAAGCTTTTGGAAGAGCATGGTTTTATTAAGGCGGAGCTTTATGTTGAGCATCCTCCTCGCTACCGCTACCTCCCTACGGAAAAAGGAGAGAGCTTTAAAGAGGTTTTTAATGTCATGTCAAAATGGTCCCATCATCATCTGGCCAATTGCAGCCGTACCCTTTGTCATACTGCCTGCGGCAACGAAGCTGAACTACGGTTTTATTGCCCCCGCTGCGACACCTATACCGAACAGGTTTCTGTTATGGAAGCAACTAAATAAAGGGGAGGATTTCGGTGGGGTCTTTAAGGGCCCCCTTAAACAAAAGACTCAGCAACTGACCTAAAAGCTGATCTAAAGTAAGGGGTCCAAGGGTTTTTAATACCTCGGGGGCTGTGAAATGGCTGATGGCACCTACCATAATATGGATGGTCAACTTCACATTAAGATCCTCCCTGAGGTACCCGGAGCGTTTACCCTCCTCCAAGAGGCCTGCCAGTTTTGTATACAGGATTTTCCGTCGGCAGGTGTCAATAAGCTCCCAGGCTCGGGGCAGGTTTTTGCCCAGGTCAAGCATTGCTTCCCGGTTTATGGTGCTGAGCTTTTGGGAGGAAAGGGCAAAGAACAGACGTATTTTTTCAGCCAGAGGCAAATCCTGACGGATAACATTATCCAAATCTTCCTGGGTTTCATTTAAGAAAGCCTCCAGGGCATTAATCATCAGCTCTTCCTTGGAATGGAAATACTTGTAGAGGGTTCCTTTGCCGATTCCTGTTCCTCTTGCGATTTCATCCATGGAAACTCTAGAAAAGCCATAGGCTTGAAATAGCTTCAAGGCATAGCGCCGTACCTGATTGAGTTTATCTTCCGTGAGACTCACCTGGATCTCCTTTCCTTTCGCCAGTTTTCTATGTAATAGCCTTAGCCTTCTCTATATTTACCCAGAGCTGCAATGTTTAGCAATGAAAAAAAGCAAATAAAAACGGTAAGTGCTGCAAGAAAAGGCAGGCAGGAAACGAGGCCTTCCCCTCGGATGCAAAGGAGCTTCAAGGCTTCCGCAGCATAATAGACAGGCATGATGCGGGACAGATAGCCCAGATTAAAGGGAAGCGTATCCAGTGAAAGAATGCCGCAGAAGAAGATCTGAGGAATAATAATAATTGGGATAAACTGAACCATTTGAAATTCCGTATTGGAAAACAATGAAATAAAGGTACCAATACTTACGGAGGACAGGGCTAAAAGAAAGAGAACCAACCCCACTGCGCCAACGGATCCGGCTATGGGCATTTTAAGTACATAGTGAACGAAAAAAAGCAATAGGGCACTCTGAAGAACGGCAAACAATCCGAATCCCAGAGTGTAGCCTGCAATGACCTCTCCTTTTTTTACAGGTGTCAGCATTAGCCGTTCCAGAGTCTGGCTTGTTCGCTCCCTTAAAAAAGAAATCCCTGAAAGAATAAATACAATGAAGAATACAATGACTGCAAGTAAACGGTAGCCCATGGAAACAAAAAGACTTTCACCTGCTTCTCCGTAAAGATAGTCCACAGCGATTCCTGTCTTGGATGAAGTGCCTGCCGAATTATCTGATGAAGAGCCAAAGCCAGATGCAAGCTCAATGGCCTCCTGCACAGCTTTTACCGTCTTTTCCGTTTTTACGGCATCATTGCTCTCAAAGGTCAGCTTGAGCTGGCCGTTCTCCAATTGAAGAAGGGCATCGGCTGTTCCTTCCCGAACCGAATCCAGACCGTCTTCCACTTCATCAAGTAACATAAGCTCGCAATTTGCCTCCTTAAGAGCGTCTGTCAGGGGTAAGGGGAGATCGGCTGCAGCGATTTTAGGCACATAGGAGGAATTCCCCAGAAGCAGGTAGATGAGTGTCATAACAAAAAGCGGCGCAAAAAAGAGAAGGACCAGGGTCCGCCTGTCATGAAGAATCTGCAGAATAATCCGGAGTACAATAGAAAAACTTCTCATGCCTCATCAACCGCCTTTCCTTTGATAAAGAGCTCTTCAATGGTACCGCTTTCCGTTTTGGCAAGCAGGTTTGAAACCGTGTCCGTGGCAAGCAGGGCTCCATCCTGGATAAGCCCCAGCCGGCTGCATCTGGCCGCTTCGTCCATAACGTGAGTGGTTATAATGAGGGTTGTTCCCTCTTTGTTTAAGAGCTCAAAGCCATCCCAAATTTTTTTTCTAAGAAGGGGATCAATGCCTACCGTGGGCTCGTCGAGGAATAAAATGCCCGGCCGGTGAAGAAGAGCTGCTGCCAGGGATAGGCGTTTTTTCATGCCGCCGGAGTAGGAACCGGCTTTCTTGCTTGCATGCTCCACAAGTCCTGCAAACGCCAGCACCTCATAAATACGTTCCTTTAGCATTGTTCCTTTTAAATGGTACAGGCTTCCGAAAAAGTGCAGGTTCTGATAACCGGTTAAATCGGAATATAGGGCCTCATTTTGCGGCATATAGCCTATTTTCTTCAATAAATCCTTATTCGGAACCGGTATGCCATCCAATAGAATACTGCCGCCGTCAACCCGTAAAGAGCCTGTCATCAGGCGAATCAGGGTTGTTTTGCCGGAGCCTGAGGGGCCGATAAGTCCAAATATTTCACCTTCCGACCTAAGACTAACATCCTTCAAAACCCTTTGGTTCTGGTAGGACTTGGATACATGGTTTACTTCAATACGCACACGAATCATTCCTCCTGTGTCCCTAAATTAGGATGCCTTATTTTTTTTAATAACGGTAATATTAGAACTAGAATAGTTTTATGAGTTCTATTGTTATCATTTTATACCTGCTTTGAAGTCTACGCAAGTAAGAAATAAATTAATAAAAATATTAAATATGACTTAACCTTAATCTTTATTAGGAAATGTTCCTATTTTCTTAAATACTTAAAAGTTATATAATTTACATTAGACAGGATTTAAAATGATATAAATGTGGAAAGACTTCAAGGAAGGCTGATTCAAGAGAAAAAAATAAAATTACGCCTTGAATCATTTCCAAGGAATGGTACAATAGACCTAATAAAAATCATTATCAATAGAAATGGAGATGATAGGATATGCCAGCTTTTGCCAATCCTTTTCAAGCCAATGTGGAAAGAAAAATAAGCAAGGAAGAATTAATCCAGGCCATTCGACTGGATATTGCAGGAGAACTGGAAGCTATTTATGTTTATGATGCCCATGTTCAAGCTACAGATGATCCCGTTGCAAAAAAAGTTATCGCGGATATCCGTGATGAGGAAAAAGCGCACGTAGGCGAACTTATGACCTTATTGCGCTACCTTGATCCCAAAGAAGCAGAGCATTTTGCTTCCGGTGAAGGTGAAGTCAAGGAAATGCTGGAAGATCTGGGCCTTGCAGCAGGCGGCCCCAAGTCCGCATCAGCCTCCTCTACCGTAGGAAGTTTGAAGGACTAACCTTTTTCATGCCGGCAATTTCCCTAATCGGTATTGTGAGGCAGGTTAAAGAATAAGCATATGTCTTGGAGTTTGTTTTATAGTAAATAAAATATAAGGAGGGAAGTCAAATGGATTTTCTGGCACGTGAAAGTTCTCCTTTTTCAAAGGAGTTATGGGATATTATTGACAGTACGGTTGTGAGTACCGCTCGTAAAGCTCTGACGGGACGGCGTTTTCTTACGCTGTACGGACCTCTGGGTGCGGGTGCGCAAACCGTCCCCGTGGATTCCGGTATCCTTTCTGAGGATGTTCAGGACGGTATCGTAAAAACCAGCGGAAGACGGTTTTTAGAAGTCCCCCAATTGTTCGAGGATTTCACCCTTTTCTGGAGAGATCTTGAAGCTCAGGCTGCCAGCGGTTATCCTGCGGATCTGACTGCAGTTGTTGCAGCAGCTCAGGCTGCGGCCAAAAAAGAAGATAAATTTATCTTCTTTGGAAACAAGGAGCTGGGCTATGAGGGCCTTCTCACTGCGCAAGGAGTAAACAAGCTTAAAAAAGCTGACTGGAAGCAAGGTGAAAATGCCTTCTCGGATGTGGCCCAAGCAGTCTCCCTGCTGGTGGACAAGGGCCTAACCGGAAGATATGCCCTGGTAGTAAGTCCGGATATTTATTTCCAGCTTCAGCGTATTCAGCCGGGCACCGGAGTGCTTGAAAGCGAACGGTTGGAAAAGCTTTTGGATGGCCACTTGTATCGCTCCACCGCTTTGGGTGGCGGTAAAGCCGTACTTCTTAATACAGAGCCTCAATATGTGGATTTGGTTGTAGG
>JAFADM010000224.1 GCA_023424865.1 Bacillota bacterium
TTGCGTTAAGCGGGTGGGGTTCTTATTTGAAAAACTTAAGGGTTAAGCTTTGGTAAACTACAGACTCGTCTGTTTGCCATTATATTCCGAAACTGATACAATAAGCTGGTAGCCTTGAATTGAAAGAACCTCGGGCATTAATTTTGTCCTTTATGAGGCTCTTTGCTTTTAAACCCCTTTGGGGCAGGAGGTGCCGGTGAAAGAATATCTGGATCTGCTTATTCGATGGTGCGATGGCTTGGTAGAGCATCAAATAATGGACATTCCCGTAAAGGGGATTCATGGGGGACTTATCTGTCCCGCTTGTTCCGCAGTTCACGGAAGGTGCTTCGGTGCCATTCATCCCTTACTCTATGCAGCCTCTAAAACAGGAAATGAAAAATATATCAGGACGGCTCAATATCTCATCGACTGGTCGGACCATGTGTCCTGTCCGGACGGTGGCTTTGTCAACGATACCTCCAATGAATGGAGGGGCACCACGGCCTTTTCTACCGTGGCGCTTTTAAAGGCTTTAAGTAAGTATGGTTCTGTGCTTCCCGAGGCTACAAGACAAAAGATGCTAAAAAAAGCGGACGGGGGCCTGTCCTTTCTGTACAATCATTTTGATCCCTGTCACGGTAATATCAATTACCTCATCGGTACTGCCTATGCCCTGGAATTAGGGGGCAAGGTGAGAAATAATACATCCTACAGGGATAAAGCAAAGCTTTATGTTCAGCAGTTTCTGACATCCATTACACCCAACGGCCTGATTACCGGTGAAGGCGGAAAGGCCTGGTCGGAGGTGTCGCCTAAAGGCTGCAGCCCGGTGGATATTGGCTATAATGTTGAGGAAAGCCTGAATTTTCTGGTTTTGTATGCACTGTCAACTAAGGACGAGGAGCTTTTAGCACGGTCGGAGGAAATTGCACTGGCACATCTGTATTTCGCACTTCCTGACGGGGGTTGGGATTTGAGCTGCTCCACCCGAATGGACAAGTGGACCTACTGGGGAAGCCGCACCTCCGACGGCTGTATGCCCGCTTTTATTATACTGGGCCGGCGAAACGGGCTTCTTAAGGAAGCCGCTTTACGTAATTTTGAATACATGAAGGTCTGCACCCCTGACAATCTCCTGTATGGCGGCAGGGATTTGCCGCTCCAAAAGGAGCCTCCCTGCATTCATCATGCTTTTACCCATGCCGAGGGTCTGGTAACGGCTCTTGAATGGCTGGAAGATCATCCTGTGCCTGAGGGAGAGGACATAAAACGGGACGGTTCTTTTTACGAAAAAGACTTTGAAAAATATTTTCCTGAAATGGATACCCATCTTTATTCATCCTCTCAATGGCGGGCTACCATCACCGGCAGTGATGCCGGTGAAAAGCAATTGTCCCACCCCTCGGGAGGAGCGCTGAGCCTTCTTTACCATAAAAACGCAGGGCCTCTTCTGGTGTCCAGCATGACCCGGTATAAACGGTATGAAATAACCAATACCCAGAGACATAAAAATAATAAAGACACACCTTTAACCCCTCGGATAGAGCTTACAGGGACAAAGACAGTATATGCCAGTATTCTTGATAGAACGGCCAAGGTTTCAAGAATTGGCCCCGGACATTATCATGCTTCAGGGCGGATTACCGATGGCATGGGAGGCGACCCGCCTCAGGGCAGAACTGAATTTGAATCCGAATACCTCTTTGACGAAGACAAGGTTATTCTTCGCTATACCCTAAGGTATGACGGTGTAGCCGATGGCTGGAAGCCCGTGGTCTATATTCCTTTTGTTTCCTGTGAGAATGAGCAGGTGACCCCTGTTGAAAACGGATATGCTGTAAAAAAAGACGGCTTTGGGGTAATGATTACGTCCCCTTCCGGTATAAGTCTTGAACAAGAGGAGCGTTTGTTTAACCATGTACCCGGATTTCAGGCTCTGGGATTTCAAGTGCTCTTAAACTCAAAGGCCGCGGAAATAAAAATTAAAGTCGTCCCTTCATTGGCTCTCCATGATACAATTTGATTTGAAAAGGAGAGCGGATGGAAATAATAAAAGAAAGCTTGATGAAGGAGTATGCTATGCATTACTTTAAGAAAATACCCGGCAAACGGGTTTACCTTTCTCCTATAAATCCTGATGATGCCGTCCAGTATACACACTGGGTCAATGATTTGGTCGTCTCGGCCAACCTGGGGACAGCCTCCAATGTTTACAGCCTCCCTGCCGAGAAGGCGTTTTTGGAAAACATGTCAAAATCAGGACACAATTATGCCATTGTTCACAGTGCGGATAATACCCTTTTGGGAAATTGCTCTCTTATGGAAATTAACCCTCATTTTCGAACGGCTACATTGGGTATTTTTATCGGAGATGAGGATAACAGGGGAAAGGGCTATGGCAACGAGGCCATTTCTCTCCTTGTAGAATATGGTTTTAAGGTACTTAATCTGAATAATATCATGCTTAAGCTTTTTTCCTTTAATAGAGCAGCATTTAAGTGCTATGAGAAAGTAGGCTTCAGGGAATTTGGAAGACGTTCCCGCTCCTGCTTTATTAATGGACGTTACTATGATGAAATCTATATGGAAATCTTCCCGGAGAATCTAAAAGCCCATTATTTAAATGATTGTCTGCCGGGAAGCGAGGAATCGGTTTAGTCCGTGTAATCGGAAAGGTGAAAGGAGAGTTTGTTTATGGATTTTATGGAAGCCATTCTTACAAGAAGAAGCATACGCAGATTTACAGGCGAAAAAATATCTGACGAAGCGCTGCAGGAGGTTTTAAAAGCCGGGTTCCACGCTCCCTCCGCCCACAATCGTCAGCCCTGGCATTTTGTGGTTGTGCGTGACAGGAAAAAGTTTGAGGAAATCATGGCGGTTCATCCCTATACTAAAATGCTGGAAACAGCAGATGTATGCCTTGTGGTCTGCGGGGATACGAAAAAGCAGTCCGAGGTGGGTTTCCTTGTGGAGGACTGCTCCGCAGCCATTGAAAATATGCTTATTGCAGTCAGTGGCCTTGGCTTGGGAGCTGTATGGTGCGGTGTTCACCCTATTGAAAAGCTTGTAAATACCGTGAGCCAAACAATAAGTCTGCCGTCTCACATCTTACCCATAGGGCTTGTTGTCATTGGCTGTAAGGCGGAAGACAGAACTGTCAGAGATCGCTTTGACGAAAGCAAAATTCACTATGAAAATTGGTAACAGACCATGAATATTTCTATAAA
>JAFADM010000255.1 GCA_023424865.1 Bacillota bacterium
AAGCGCAGGTCTCAAGCAGGGACTTGGCATAGTCGCCGACATAGAACGCAGTGACTTTACTTCCGCCCTCAGACGCCGCAAGGACTTTTCTTCTGCCTCTGGATGCCCCAGTAGCTTCACTTCCACCTTCAGACGCGACGTTGACGCTCTTTCCGCCCTCAGACGCGACGTTGACCCTCTTTTCGCCCTCAGACAACCCAGCGACTTTTCTTCCACCCCTGGATGCCGTACTTGGATAAACCATAAATTCAATGTGCTCGGAGCGGAAAACGCCGTCGCTTTTATCCTCCATGACGGCTTCCAGCCGCAGTCGGCAATGTGCTTCCAGCTCGGGAATACGAAGAGGTATAATGCCCATGCACACGGCGTCCGCGGCATTCACACTGCCGTCCAGCCTGAAGGAGGCGAGAGGGCTTCCAAGACGGGCAGGGGAGCCTTCACTGCTGGAATAGGAATCTTCCCTGCCGGAAAAGGAACCTTCGCTATCGGAAAAGGAACCTTCGCAATCGGCATAGGAACCGGAGAATGCTGCTTTACCAGATATTAAGGAAGCAGGAGCCTCTTCCTCTGTTAAGACCTGCCGGAGGTACGCCGTTACGGTAACTGCCTTAGCCTCAGGCAAATCGTTTAAAAGCCAGGCCTCCACAGGCACCTCCTGGGCGCCGTACACATAGCGGCGGTCGCTTCTAAGGTGTACCCTAAAGGGTACAAGGGCATCGGAATAGGCAAAGTAGGCGTCTTTGGGCACCCGATCCACTCCCACCAGCGCCTTCATCCAACCGGCAGGCCAGGCATCAATAAGAAGGTGGATGGCCGTATGGTTTAGTATATCGGCGCGTCTTCTATAAGCATCCGTCATAAGCGCAGTGGCGTTTGCCTGATGCCTCTGGCTTTCCCGGATCCATGCCTCAACGGTGTTTTGTTCCGGATACCAGTCACCCTGCAGGGAGTGGGTTTGGGCTTTGACAATTTTATCCGGATACCAGTGCCCGTTTTCATCCGCTTTAAGCCATTCTTTGGGATAAAACCCGGTCATGACCTCGTAGTTGTCCAACCCCTCCGCGCCATATTCGCCGCAGCCTGCCATCCAGCCTTTCTTGATTGGGGGCAAGTAGCCCTTGTGGAGCTTTCCCGCGGGAATGGCGTGGTTGGTGTACCACATGGTATAGCAGTGGAAGTCCGGCATTCCCTCACCTGTAGGCGGATCATAATCCCCTTCCACGTTTTTAATGACCCTGTCGGGATTTTCAATGTAAATCACTTTCCTGGCAGCCGCGAAAAAGGCCTCCAGCTCATCGCGGAACAGGTGGCGATGGCCTTTGGCCTCATACCGCCGGGTGAATTTGCTGTTGGGATCCGCCGTAGGCCTAATGCTGAAGGGCTCGTTTATAAAGCTTACCATGACGCTGGAGGGGTGGCTGCGGATAAGGCGCTCCATTTCGCCCACCTGCTTCAGGGCCTCCCAGGTCTGGTTTCTTCGTAAAAAGCCGAACAGGGGAAAATCACATTGATGCATCATGCCCAGCATGTCGAAATAATCGTAAATCTCCTCCTGCACAGGCCTTTGCGTAATACGGTAATAATTCAAATGGCAGAGCTTGGCAATGAGAATATCCTCAATGAGCTGATCCAAATCACCCTTCATGACGCATTGCTGCAAATGCCCCATCTCATTGGCTCCCCTTAGTATAATAGGACGGTTGTTGAAAAAGAGCCTGCCTTTTGGGCTGGAGGCTTCATCACTTGCAAACTTGCGCATTCCAAAGCTTTGTACTGCCCCGGAAACGCGGTTTCCTTCCTTGATAAGGGTAACGCAGGCGCCGTAGAGAAAGGGCGAATCCGGCTCCCAGAGCCGATAGTCCTTTATGGGTACGCGATAGCGGTACTCGTTCTGCCCGATTCCCACATAGCGGATATTTTCGATTAGCCGAAGAGCTTCCTTGCCTTCAAAGTTTTTAGGAAGCAAAGCGATTTCCAATTGGAAATTCTCGCAAACCCTGTTTTCATAATTTATCACTCCTATGCGAAGCTCCACAAAATTAAAGTCAATGTCGGGCCGGGGGAAAATGGTGCTTATGTAAACAGAGGGCCGAATTTCAACCGTTACCCCTCCGAAAATCCCGGCTCCGGCGGGGCAATGGTGCCAGCCCGTTTGCGGATCGTCCCACCCCGGGCCTGTCGCCCCGTAAATTTTGTCCCCATCCAATACGGGGCCTTCTCCCAGAATGGGAATATCGTTATGAACCTCAACCACAAGCTCGTTAATTCCTACCGCAGCATAACCGGTGATGTCAAATTCAAAGGGTGAAAAAAGTCCCTCATGGCTGCCCGCGTAATTGCCGTTTACATAAACAAAAGCCTTGTAATCCACGCACTGAAAGCGGAGAAGGACACGCTTGCCGGGTTCCGTTTCCTCAAGGTCAAAGCCGGCCTTGTAATAGGCACGCCATTTGCCGTCAGCCCCGGCAGGCCCTCTGTAATCGGGTATGGTCACGGTCTCCCAGGCTTCCATGAAGTTTTTAAGATCTGTAAACACCTCTCCGTCCTTTATATAGCGGAAATGAAAATCCTTTAAGGGAAGGGAGGCAACACCGCTATTGTCCGGCAGGTGATTTGACAAAAAGGGCCTGTACTTTTCCTTAAGCTTTTCAAGGTCCTCGTAAAAGGCTTTGAGCCGCTGGGTACGGTTGAGGCTTCCGGGCCGCTCAGGCAGGCTTTCGGAACAGGCCTCTTCGATTTTCTCAAAATACCTGCCGGGAAGCTCCCGCGGACGGATTTCCTCGTCCTCATTAGGAAGGGGATGCTTTGTCATGGCTATATTAGCAAAAAAGTCCTGATTCATCATAAACCTGTCCTTTTCTTCACAGCCTCTTAAGGAAATCAAAGCCCGGGAGCATCGAACCCCCGCCCTTTTGCCAGGTTTGCTTACGCAAATGGCAATCAACTAAAAGCGGAGAGCCGTACAGCCCCCCGCTTCCAGTCCCAATATCCTGTACAATGATGCTGTGCTATTCTGAATTTGTGATTTGGAAAATGCACCTTAACCTATTTCAGGCATAAACCTGCTCCAGAGCCCAATTAGGTTAAGTCAACAATGTCATTTAGACGCGGCCCGTGCTTCCTTGAATTCCTTCTGAATGGCCTTATAGTCGGCGGACTGAACGATGCCGTCCACATAGGAATCCCATTGTTCAACAGACATCTTGCCCATGACAACGAGGGCTTTGTTGTCGTTTAAATCCTGAACAAGGCTGACCCATCTTTCGTTATAGGTTTTTGACTGAAGCGTAAGCGCAGGACAGCTTAATCCGATTTCCTGGGCATACTGCTTTGAAAGCTTTGAAATTTCCTCCGCTCTGGCAATTGTCTCGGGAGAAGACTCCGACTTTACAAATTTTTCCTGAATAAAATCCGGATCCGTAGCCAGAAGAATTTGATTCCAGCCGCCCACATAACCGGCCTTTTTGGCAACTGCCTGTTCATCCGTGGTGGGAAGAAGGGTAACGCCGTCGGTGTCAAGGGTGTAGTGCAGGCCTTCAATGCCATAGTTGAGCATCTTCAGGTACGCTTCGTCCGTACGGCAAAGGGCATCAATGATTCGGGGAAGATTCTCTTCCTTTACGCTTTTTGAAATCATAACAGGGTTGTCGTAACCGGCTCCGTAGTTAATGGAGAGGGTATAGCTTTTTTCGCCTTTAACAGGAAGCATCCCCCATACCTGGGCGGTATCCTCCACGCTCTTGTCAAAATACTTTTTCGTTACCAGATCGGCAGATTGATTCCACACATACCAGGTGTGCATCTTAACGCAGGACTTTCCGCCTACAAAGCTGGAATTGGCCGTCTGGTTCAGTACAAATTCCGGATCGATGGCTCCCGCGTCATAGAGCTTTTTCACCCAAAGCAGAAAATTATCGTATTCCTTGGCAAAGGACTGATAATAAAAATCACCGTTTACGTCGATTCCCCAATCCTGAATGCCTGTGAATGCAACGGCTATCTGCTTTATCTGAGCCGATTCAAAGTCGTTGGTGGAGAAGTCAAGGCCGTACAAGCCTGTCGCCTTATGCATGGCAATAATAAAGTCACCCAGCTCCTCTACTGTTGTGGGTTCCTGTGTTATCCCCGTTTTCTCCATTAAATCCTTGCGCACCAGTATTCCGGCATTGGGCACAGAATCGGCCAATCTTCTGGGAATGGCATACAGCTTTCCCTTGTAGCTGCTGTTTTCCCATACCTCGTCGGACCAGTTTTTCATAATTTCATTGGAGTCCTTAAAGCCATTGTCAATAATGTAGGGCGTCAAATCCCAGAACATAGTGTTGTCGATTGCATCTGCTACCTGTGGATAGAAGGTTTTGCCGTCCTTGGGATAAATCTGGGTGACGTCGGTAAGGTTGGCCGCAGCCATCTGCATATTGATGCGATCACGATAATCCTCGTAGGAAATCCAGGTAACATCCATATCCAGGTTGAGCATTTTTTCAAAAGCCTGCTCCATGGCGCCGTTCTCTTCCGCACCGTTACCCCATGCGATGCCTGTGAAGCTGACCTTCAGCGGCTCCATGGCCGAATAATCCACCGGCGTGGCTTCGGGTGTTTGTGTCTGCGCAGCCCCAGTCGTGGGCGCAGGCGTTGCCGATCCTCCGGCTGACGGAGAACTGCCGCCGCATCCGCTTGCGCTTAAAATGAAAATAATGCACAACAGCAAGGCGGCAAGACTTTTGGAATTTTTGAGTAAACCCCTTTTCATCAAAATCCCTCCTGTAACGTAATTTATTGAATGAAACACTGTCACCAGTGTCCTATCCCTTTACTGAACCAACCATGACGCCCTGGGCGAAATACTTCTGCAGAAACGGGTAAACGCACATAATAGGAAGAACCGCTATAATGATGCAAGCCATTTTGACAACTTCCTGGGGAAGCGTTGTAGCCGCTTCCAGGCTTACGTCCATGTATTCGGTGTAGTTGACGGACATGACCACCTGCTGCAGAAAAACCTGGAGAGGCTGCATGGAGGATTTGCTTATATACATGATGGCGCTGAAATAGGTATTCCAGTAGGATACCGCGGCAAAGAGCGTAAAGGTGGCGAGCATGGCCTTTGATAAAGGCAGTATGATAAGCAGAAAGGTTTTAAGATCCCCTGAGCCGTCAATGGATGCCGCTTCTTCAAGCTCCTTGGGAATATTCTGAAAAAAGCTTTTCATAACCATAACAGTCCAGGCGCCGCACAATCCGGGCAGTATGCAGGCCCACCAGGAATTTAAAAGCCCAAGGTTCATCATATTGAGATAAGTCGGGATCATGCCCGGAGAAAAAAGCATGGTGAACATAATGAGCTTGTTGATAATACTTCTGCCGGGAAGGGTGTTTTTCGAAAGCATGTAAGCCACGCCCGAATTGAAAATGACATTGAGGGGCGTCCCCACCAGTGTAATAAAGAGGGTTGCCCTGAGGGATTTTATAAAGCCGCCGCCGCTTAAAATAAACTGATAGGCCTCCACGGACCATTTTTCCGGCCAGAGAATAAGCTTCCCGGACTGGTAAGCCCCGGCGTCGGTAAAGGAGACCATGAAAATATAGATAAAGGGCAGGAACATGGTGAGCGCTAAAATAAAAAGCAAGGGACACAAGACAAGCTGTCCTGCCAGAATCTTTGACCGTTCCTTCATGAAAAAGCTTCGCTGAGCCATAGCTTTTTAGCCTCCGATTTCCGGAGAACGAGGCTACATAACGCCGTCGTACCCCTTTTTCTCAACAATTTTGTTTGTTAAAAGCACCAGTGAAGTATTGATAACCGATTTGAAAAGGCCTATGGCGGTGGTATAGCTGTACTGGGTTCCTGCCTGAACACTGTTCTGATAAATATAAACCTCAAATACCTCGGAAAGCTTCTTGACCATGGGATTGGTCATGAGGTAAATATGCTCGAAATCCACAGACAGCACCGTGCCCATTTGAAGAATAAACATAATAATGACCGTGGGCATAATGGAAGGAATGGTGGCGTACCATATCTGCTGAAGCTTGTT
>JAFADM010000298.1 GCA_023424865.1 Bacillota bacterium
ATCATTACGGAGAAGCTTGCATTGAACCTGAACATTGGCGTTGGCGACACCCTTATGGTAAAATATCTGGATGAGGATGAAGGGCATTCTGTTAAGGTGACGGGAATAACAACAAACTATGCCATGAACTTTATGTATATCGGCAAGAACGCTTACGCAAATGCCTTTGAAGAGGATCCCGAGTACAATCAGTTTTATGGCATCATGACCGGCGGACATACGTCCGATGAGGTTAAGACCTATCTGTCCCCGGCTCCGGACATTGGCTCCGTTTCCTTTACGGATGATCTCATGGGCAATATTAAAACTTCTGTTCAAAGTGTGAACAAAATCATCTGGATTCTGATTATTGCCGCCGGAATGCTTGCCTTCGTCGTACTTTACAACCTGACCAATATTAATATCGGTGAACGGCAAAGAGAGCTTGCCACACTGAAGGTGTTAGGCTTCTATGATAAGGAAACCTTCAGCTATATTTTCCGTGAAACGGCAATCCTCTCTGTCATTGGAGCCATTGTGGGCCTGCTTGCCGGAATCTTCCTCTATACCGCGGTTATTACCACCGTAGAGCCGGATATGATTCTTTTGACACGCAGCCTCTCATGGCAAAGCTATCTCCTTGCGGCAATCCTGACACTGTTTTTCACCTGGCTTGTCAACCAGTGCATGAAGCCGAGGATTAAAAACATAGACATGCTGGAGTCTTTAAAATCCGTAGATTGACCTAATGCAGTAAAAGCTTTTACAGTATGCAGTAAAAAACGGTTGCAGCAGGCATTGAATTTGCGGTATTCCTGGATAAATCATCAAAAGAACAGAGCCCTGGTAATGAAGTGCACCCCCAAAGTTAGACAGTATGATATACTGAAATAACTTTGGGGGTGATTTCATTAACGCCCGGCTCTGTTCTTTTGCATAGCTAAAATGCAGTTGGGAAAAGAAGTAGGATTCCTTTTGGTTAAAGAAGCTTCCAGCGGCGGCGGATAATCTCCCACTTTTTGTCCCGACCGGCTTCAATGACGTCCAGATCCGCTTCGGTCAAATGGCGGAACCGGCCCTGGCCCCGGATGTAGTCCCGGGCGGAGGTAAAGGTCTTAGGATTGCGGTTCAGTGTAAATTCGCCGTCCTCGTACTCCGCCAGATACCAAAGTCCGCTGGTTACCATGTCCCTGGCGGCTTGCACCATCTGGTCGTCAGGGATGCCCCATCCGGTGGGACAGGGGGCTGCCACATGGATATAGGAAAGGCCCGGTGCCTCGGAGGCCTTTTGTACCTTGTTGATAAAGTCCTCGATATAGCCCACGCTGGCAGTGGCCGCATAGGAAACGCCGTGTGCCGCCACAATCTCAAACATGTTCTTCTTTTCCCTCAAATTACCCCGTAGGACCGAGCCTGCCGGGGTAGTGGTGGTTTTAGCCCCAAAGGGGGTAAGGGAGCTTTTCTGCACGCCCGTATTCATGTAGGCCTCATTGTCATAGCAGATATAAAGCATTTTATCGCCCCGGTCAATGGCGCCCGACAGGGCCTGGATGCCGATATCCGCCGTGCCGCCATCCCCGGCGATGCCCACCACATGAAAATCCTTCATTCCCTGGGCCCGGGCTCCGGCAAGAACCCCCGTCATCATGGAGGCGGTTCCGGCAAAGGTGGAAATAATGGCATTATTGCTGAAGCACAATTGGGGAAAGTTGAAGCCCACCGCCGACATGCAGCCGGCAGGGATAATGGTAAAGGTGCGATCCCCTAAAACCTTTAAAACCATACGGACCGCAAGGCTTCCGCCGCAGCCGCCGCAGGCCTTGTGACCGTAAAAATATTCGCTGTCCGAAAGAGTTTTGGCCGTAATCCGTTTAGACATGTCAATCCTCCTCCAATGTAAGCCCGATGAACCGTACTCTTTCAAGAGCAGAGGCTTTGCCGGCCTCAGCGCCTTCCTTCAGTACGTCGAAGACCTCAAAAAGGTTGGCTTCCGTGATGTCTCTTCCTCCCAGGCCTCCGATAAAATTAAAGCTGGGAGCGGTGATGCCGCCTTTATACAGAGCGGAATTCACATTGGTATAGAGGGTGCCTTCCATGCCGAAGGACACGTCCTTTTCAATGACCCCAATGCTTTTAACCCCTGCTGCGGCTTTCAAAATATCCTCCTCCGGAAAGGGCCTTATGTAGCGAAGCTTTAATAGGCCCGCTTTTACACCCTGTTCCCGGAGCTTGTCCACCACGTTGCGGGCAAGGCCTGTAAGGCTTCCCAGCGTAATTAAAAGGTACTCGGCGTCCTCTGCCCGGTAAGTCTGGGTAAGACCGCCCCAATTCCTTCCGAAGACCTCCTGGAAACGGTTGGTTACCTGAGGAACCACAGACTTAGCCTTAAGCACGGCCCTGTGCTGCTTGAGCTTGAATTCCAGATTGTCCCCGGGTCCGGCGGAAAAGGCCATGTTGACAGGATCTTCCAGATCCATTTTGTAAAGGGCCTTATAAGGCGGAAGAAAGGCGTCGGCCTGCTCTGAATCCGGGATTTCCACCAGCTCGTAGGTGTGGGTAAGCACAAAGCCGTCAAGATTTATCATCACAGGGGTGAGCACATCGGGGTGCTCCGCCACGGCGTAGGCTTCCAGAACCGCATCCAGACTCTCCTGGGCATTTTCGGCATAAATCTGGATCCAGCCGCTGTCAAGCTGGGACATGGAATCCCGCTGGTCCCCGTAAATGTTCCAGGGAAGAGCGGTAGACCGGTTGGCGTTCATCATGACAATGGGAAAACGCCCGCCGGAGGCATAGT
>JAFADM010000310.1 GCA_023424865.1 Bacillota bacterium
CATAAACAGGAGCGCGACAGCACAATCCACAGTACAAAATGAAGAGTTCAAGCTGCTTGATCCAAATACGGCGTATCTTTATATAAAATCTTTTATCAACCCGTCAGAAGAGGATCTTGAAAGGCTGCTTGGGTTTTATAAGCAGGCAGAAGGCTGCGATAACCTCATTATTGATATTTCCAGAAACGGCGGCGGCTCGGATTGGTATTGGATGGCCGGCATCGTGGCGCCTAATATTACGAATGAGATGAATTGTAATCATACCTTTTTAGTCAAATCCGGGAAAGAAAACAGGCAGTACCTTGAATCAAGAAATTTTCAATTGACTGAAGATATGACCGCTGTTGATACTCTTGTAAACATTAATCATGAGGACAGAAGGGAGCTTGATCTTTGTATTAACTTAAAGAAAAGCGTAAAACCAAAAAACAGTGAAAAAGCCTTTAAAGGTAACATTTACGTTCTTATCGATGAGCCGGTCTATTCCTCTTCCGAAAGCTTTACCATGTTTTGCAAGAAAACAGGGTTCGCATCCCTGGTGGGAAGGAACTCGGGGGGAGACGGTGGAGGTGCAGACCCTTTAGTCATTCCCTTGCCGGAAAGCGGGCTTCTTTTCAGATATTCCACCCTTTATTCCCTTAATGACGACGGAAGCTGCAACGAGGAATTCGGAACAACTCCCGACTATGTGGCTGAAAGCTATGAAACGCCCCTTGAAGCATGCCTGAAAATAATAAATAACACTAAATGATAGTGAAGGAAAGTGACAGGCTCTTGTAAAAGGCTCAATCCGTTTGTATAATGGTCTAAATGAGGGGATGAGGAGAGCACTAAAAATGACGCAAATATACAGAATCAGGTACATTCCGAATGAAACCGTCAATTTGACTGCCGATCAGATACTCTTCAGGGATGAAAACTATCTTATAACCAAATGGAAGCCTATCAAGCCAAGAAAAGATATATTCGGAGGTATTTCCTGCGTATTTATAAAGGAAGGCTGGAAAATCAGCGGCATGCTGGATGCCGATAATCAGGTTCTTTATTGGTACTGCGATATTATTGATATTGATTATGACAGGGAAAAGGACATATACTATTTGCGCGACCTTTTGACGGACATCGTCATAAAGCCCGGTGAAAAGGTGGAGGTCATTGATCTGGATGAGCTGGCCGCTGCCTATGAAGAGGGCCTGATTACCAGAGAACAGCTGCTGATGTCGCTTAAAATAAGCAACAGGCTTCTCGTGAAAATCTATAAGGAAGCCTATTCAGAACAGGTTTTGGATATCATCAAGAGCCATACGGGTTGGGAGTGTAAAAAATGGCAACTGACTTGACGGATTATATCAATGCCAGAAGATTGGGCCTTAGGGAATATTCGGCTTACATTTCCCAGGGCCGTAACGGTTATCTGCCTTTTCTGGACGGAATCCTCAAGAACATCGATATCCTATCGGAGACGGATCTGGGGATTGTGGATCTGCCTGTACGGAAAATAAAGGGTACATATACCTATCTTCGGAGTATCTCCTTTGCCAGAAATTATATGCCTCTTATGGATCTGGACTCAGAGTTCGCCATTAAGTGGCAGAATGTTTACAATATACAAAACAGGGAGGGGCTCCGTGATCCGGTTAAGGTGTATGAGTACCTGAACTGGTTTTATATCATTGAAGGCAATAAGCGTATCAGCGTCCTCAAATACCTGGACATTTATTCGTTTCACGGTAATGTTATCCGTTTAGTACCCAAGTATGATGAAAACAATAAGGATATCCGGCTCTACTACGAGTTTATGGATTTTAATAAAAAAACCGGTATCAATACCATCTGGTTCTCTGAGGAAGGACGGTATAAGGAGCTATGGGAGCTTATAAAGGATTTCACCTCCCACAGCCGCTTTATCGGAGAGACCGAACGGTTTAAATATCTCTCGGATGCCGTGTACAATATGTTCCGTAAGCTCTTTCATGAGTATGGCGGTTCTAAGCTTCCCGTAACCACCGGGGATGCCTTTCTTGATTTTATTAAAATCAATGGCATTATGGAGGATACGGAATCCGACGAGTTTAAAAATAAGGTTAGAAGGCTTCTTTCAGAGATGGCCTACCATTCGGGAGCAGAAAACGTGGAGGTCCAGCAGAGCCCCAATTTCCGCCAGGATCCGGGGCTAATAGGCAGGCTGACCCACCGTCCCAGAAGCGAGGTGCTTAAGGTAGGCTTTGCCCATGCCACCGATAAGAACACCTCCAGCTGGACTTACTCTCACGAGCTTGGACGGATGCATCTTCAAAGCGTCTTGCGAAACGCTGTGGAAACCGTGTCGGCCATGAATCTGCCCGAGAGTATTCAATCGGCACCCAGACTACAGGAAATGGTGGATGCAGGCTGTCAGATTATTTTTACAACCACCCCGCCTCTTATTAATGCCACCCTGAAGGTGGCCATGGATAACCCGGAGGTGAGCTTTCTCAATTGCTCCTGCCTCCATTCCTTTAAGCATGTGAATACCTATTTTGGGAGAATACACGAGCCTCGCTTTTTAAGCGGTATTGTGGCCGGAGCCATGAGCCAGACGGGCAAGGTGGGTTATCTGGCGCCCTTTCCCGAGGTGGATATTATAAGCGGCATCAATGCCTTCACCTTGGGAGCGCGGATGGTGAATCCCCGGATACGGGTCTATGTGGATTGGATGCTTACCTGGAGCGGGAAAAATGTCACTCCCGGCTTAACTCAGATCATGGCCGAGAAGGGTGTGGATGTCCTTTCCCATCACAATACCCTGGCTAACCGCCAGTTTTCAAAGGAATACGGCCTCTATACCCTGGAAAAGGACGAGAACGGCCAGTACGGGCCGGATAAGTACCTGGCGGTGCCGGTGTGGAACTGGGGAATTTTCTACGAAAAATACATCCGTAGCATTCTATCGGGAGGTACCCGGCTTGGTGCGGATGCCAATCCCTCAGGCAGGCTCAGAAATTACTGGTGGGGCCTGGATTCGGGACTTCTGGACTTTTTCTATGCCAAGACGCACATTCCCAGGGAAACAAAAAAACTAGTTGAGTTTGTGAAATCCTCCATCATCTCTCAAACATACAAGGTTTTTGGAGGGCCGATTTACGATATTGGCGGAAGACTTATTTGTGATGAGGGCGAAGAGCTTTCCAGAGAGCAGATTCTTTCCATGAACTGGCTGGTGGAAGGCGTGGTGGGTGAAATTCCCCAAATTAAGAACTACCGCTCTCAGACCGACCTTTCAACCGGCAAGATAGTATAATTGGGAGGCATAGGACAAAAACAGGCCGACCGCAGGCTGGCCGTTATCCCTTCGTTAGCAGCGAGCTTGGCGCGGGCAGCATTCGAAAGGCGGCAAGCAATCACACATCCAGAATATAATAGCCAAAGGCATCGATGACCTTGGTGCCCTTATGGTCCACAATACGCTGGGCTCTTCCGAAGCGCATATGCATATGGCCATGGAGCAGGTATTTTGGAGCATACTTATCGAGAATATTGTGAAAGGCTTCGAAGCCCACATGGCATCGATCCTTATCGTCCTCCACGCCAAGGGGCGGCGCATGAGTAACAAGGATATCCAATCCCTTGTGAATTGATATTTTCCGCATGAGCTTGCGGACACGCCAGGCCATCTGCCACTCCGTGTACTGGAAGGGAGGGGCGCTGTGGGTAGGATGGTTGTTGTATTTCAGGCAACCCCCAAGACCTCCGATGCGAAGGCCCTTAAAGGTGACAATTTTATCCTCCAGGCTGTCGCAGCCTCCGGGGGGGTTAGGCACATAATCCGTGTCGTGGTTACCATGAATAAAAAAGACAGGAACATTTATCATGGTAGCGAGAAAAGCCAAATAATCGCTTTTCAAATCGCCGCAGGAAATAATCAATTCAACGTCTTTAAACCGTGAAGGATCAAAATGATCCCAAATATATTCGCTTTCTATATCGGATACGAGTAAAATGCGCATTATGATCCTCCGTATATCTATACATTATAATAGAATAAAAAGTCGGAATTCAAGTAAAAAACGCTTAAATGACCCGGTTTCGTTTGTTATAATAGTATATAAAAAGTATAACCCTGTTTTTGGATTAAGGATCGGCTAACTTTATTGCCGATTCAATAAAAGCAAATGGGAACACCCGGTTGAAAAAGGGCATACTTATTTCAATACGATTGTTCTTTCAATATTGGGAAAGGAATTGGACACTTTATGAAAACTGTAGGACTTGGACTACTGGGACTTGGAACGATCGGAAGCGGTGTTATTAAGGTTCTTGAAATGAATGGCCCCAGCATTGCCCAAAGAGAAGGCTTGTCCGTTGAGGTTAAGAAAATACTTGTAAGGGATGTGGAAAAGCCCAGAGCTGTGGCGGTGGATAAGGGGCTTCTTACCGCGGATCCCTACACCCTTCTCCGGGATCCCGACATTCACGTGGTTGCCGAGTTCATGGGCGGTGAGGAGCCTGCCTTTGAATATATTGTGGAAGCTCTCAGAAATGGCAAGTCGGTGGTAACAGCCAACAAGGAAGTTATTGCCAAGCGCTGGGATGAGCTTGAAAAGGTTGTAACCGAGACAGGCTCGGGTTTGTATTTTGAGGCCAGTGTGGCCGGGGGCATACCCATTATCAAGGCTGTGGGCCGCTCTCTCCAATCCAATCATATTACTAAATTTATGGGTATCATCAACGGTACCACCAATTATATCCTCACCAAAATGAGCGAAGAAGGACGGGATTTTGGGGATGTATTGAAGGAAGCTCAGGCTTTAGGCTATGCCGAGCCGGATCCCACCGCCGATGTGGAGGGGTATGATGCCCGCTACAAGCTGTCCATTCTGTCCACCATCTGCTTTAGGAACAGGGTGGCCATTGAGGATATTTACTGCGAGGGCATAACAAAGGTCACCGCCGACGATATCGAATACGCCCGCCAGTTGGGGTTTGGAATCAAGCTTCTGGCCATTGCCAAAAAGAATGGAGACCGGGTGGAGGCCCATGTTCATCCCACCTTTATTCCCCTGTCCCACCCCCTCTATGCCGTAAGGGACTCCTACAATGCCATTTTCCTTGAAGGGAATGTGGTAGGAAACCTGATGTTTTATGGAAGAGGAGCCGGAGACCTTCCCACGGCCAGTGCCCTGGTTTCCGATATCCTGACCGCCGCCCGGAATGAAGGCAATCATCACCCTATCCGTCTCGACCCTAACGTTACTGTTATTGAAAAGGACTGGTATGATGAATATTACCTGAGGCTTGTGGTTAGGGACAATCCCGGAGTTCTGGCCGAGATTGCGGGTATTTTCGGCAAGCACAACGTCAGTCTGGATTCGGTAATCCAAAAACAGAGGGGAAACCAGGTGGCTACCATCATTTTTATCACCCATCAGGCCAACGAACAGTGGATCCGGGAGGCTGTGGCCGATATGCACCGCAGTGATTCGGTGCTTTCCGTTGAAAGCATCATACGTGTGGAAAGATAGGAGGCGCAAGCATTGGAAGAAATCTCAAGCTTGTCAGGGAATGAGCTTATAGGCCTTGTGAAGTGGAATGATGCCGGACTGGTGCCTGTTATCGTACAGGAAGACGGTACGGGACAGGTGCTCATGATGGCCTGGATGAACGAGGAGTCTCTTAAAAAGACCCTGGAGGAAGGGCGTATGACCTATTTCAGCCGCAGCCGCAAAAGCCTGTGGCTAAAGGGTGAAACCTCGGGACATTTTCAAAAGCTTCTGCGCCTTGAAATCGACTGCGACGGCGATACCCTTCTGGCCCATGTCATCCAGACGGGAGCCGCCTGCCATACAGGTAAAAAAAGCTGCTTTTATCGGGGGATACAGCCGGACGAGCTCCCCAATACTTAATTTAAGGAGATGGAATAATGGAACAGGATTTGATTATACTTAAAGAGGTTTATGATGTGGTGGCCGACAGAAAGGCCAATCCCAAGGAGGGCTCCTATACCAATTACCTTTTTGACAAGGGTGTTGATAAAATATGCAAAAAGGTGGGCGAGGAAGCGGCGGAAGTTATTATTGCGGCAAAAAACGATTCCAAGGATGAAATCCGTTATGAAGTGGCCGATCTTCTTTATCACCTCACAGTTCTTATGGTGGATAAAGGCCTTACCTGGGAGGAAATTGCCCAGGAGCTTGCCAAAAGAAGATAAGTCTTCAAAAACATCAATAACATGAAAAACATCAAATGTTGGATTGAAGACAATAAATGGATTTACTTGTATTTCCAAGTATATTCTGCTAAGCTCATAGTGCTGGAATAATTTTCTAATGGATGTGGCAATATGGAGATAGGAGAACTCATCGGGGGGAAATACAGGGTAAAGGAATGGCTGGGCCAAGGAGGGGGAGGCCAGGTCTATCTGGCTCAAAATCTTGTGTTGGCCAATGTTTGGGCAGTGAAAGCCCTGAACAGGGATAATCCTCTCTTCCTGGCGGAAATGAAGGAAGCGGAGCTTTTAAAGCGTCTTAGCCACCCCATGCTGCCACGGCTGGGGGACATGCTGGAAGAGGACGGACAGGTGTTCCTTGTAATGGACTATATTCCGGGGCTCAATCTGACCGACTGGCTTAAGCAAAAGGGGCCCGTTGAGGAAGACGTACTCTTAAAGTGGACCGAGGCACTTTTGGATGTGCTGGCCTATCTTCATGATCAAAGGCCTGAGGCCGTCATCTACAGAGATTTAAAACCGGCAAACCTCATTGCCGATGAGGGGGGACGCCTGCATCTGGTGGATTTCGGAAC
>JAFADM010000444.1 GCA_023424865.1 Bacillota bacterium
TATCCGGAGATCCATACATTATTCATCCTCTGGAGGTCGGTATAATCCTGGCCCAGCTGGAAATGGATGAGAGTTCTATTGCTGCGGGCATTTTGCATGACACCATTGAGGACACAACCTATTCCTATGAGTCCATTCGTCAGCACCTGGGAACAGAAATCGCCGAGCTGGTGGACGGGGTTACCAAGCTTACCAATATACCCTACACCACCAAGCAGGAAATTCAGGCGGAAAATTTCAGAAAAATGTTTCTGGCCATGGCCAAGGATATTCGTGTCATCATTATAAAGCTGGCCGACAGACTGCATAATATGCGCACGCTGAAATTCATGTCCAGAGAGCAGCAGCTTAAAAAAGCCCGTGAAACCATGGACATCTATGCGCCTTTGGCTCATCGACTTGGTATTCATAAAATCAAATGGGAGCTTGAGGATTTAAGCTTCCGTTATCTTGACGAAAAGCATTACTATGACCTGGTGGAGAAAATTTCAAAAAAACGCCGGGAAAGAGAAGAATATATCAACAACATTATTATTGATGTCATAAAGAAAACGGAAGAGGTTGAAATCAACGCCGATATTGAAGGCAGGGCCAAGCATCTCTACAGTATTTACAAAAAAATGGTCAGCCAGAATAAAACCATCGATCAGATTTACGACCTTTTTGCCATTCGCCTTATTGTTGACAGTGTTAAGGACTGCTATGCCGTTTTAGGTCTTATGCATGAAATGTTCAAGCCCATGCCGGGCCGTTTTAAGGACTACATTTCCATGCCCAAGCCCAATATGTACCAATCCCTTCACTCCACGGTTATAGGGCCCGAGGGTATTCCTTTTGAGGTTCAAATCCGGAGTTGGGAAATGCACCGGGTAGCGGAGGTGGGTATTGCCGCCCACTGGCAATATAAGGAAGGGGGCCATGAGGAAAAATCCTATGGCGAAAAGCTGTCCTGGCTGCGTCAGATTATCGATTGGCAAAAGGATGCCCGGGATGCGGATGAATTCATGGAAACCCTTAAAATCGATCTCTTTACCGATGAGGTGTTTGTTTTTACGCCAAAGGGCGACGTTCGAAGCCTGAAGGCCGGATCTACACCCATTGACTTTGCTTATTCCATTCACAGTGCCATAGGAAACAGGATGATCGGCGCAAAAATAAACGGACGTATCGATACCTTGGACTATGAGCTGAAAAATGGCGACATTATAGAAATTATAACCTCCGGTGCCAGCAATGGCCCTTCCAGAGACTGGCTCAAAATAGCAAAAACCTCCCAGGCCCGCAATAAAATCAATCAATGGTTTAAAAAAGAAAAGCGGGAAGAGAACATTGAGCAAGGCAAGGATCTTTTTGAACGGGAAGTAAAAAAGAATTACCTTACCTTAAGCCAGGTGGTTAAGTCGGATATTATGGATGGTATTCTTAAGAAATACACCTTCCATAACGTGGATGATTTGTACGCAGCCATAGCTCTGGGAGCCATTACGGCTGCCAAGGTAATATCCAGATACCGTGAAGAATACCGGAAAAGCCTGCCCCCTGAGCAGCAAACCCATATGCTTTTGGAGCAGATTGATAAGGAAAACAAAAAAAGGAGCAAGGCCGTTCCGGAAAGCGGCGTAGTGGTCAAGGGCATTGACAACTGTCTTGTGCGCCTGTCCCGCTGCTGCAATCCTGTTCCAGGGGATGAAATTATTGGCTACATTACCCGGGGCCGGGGTGTGTCGGTTCACAGGGCAGACTGTTCAAACGTAAAAAGTACCATCATTGATGGCGATGCCAGGCTTATCGATGTTTACTGGTATAAGCACGAATCCCACAATGTTTCCTATCTTGCTGAGATTACCATGAAAGCCCATGACCGTCCGGGGTTGCTTGTGGAAATCACCAATGCCATCGGTGAATCCCGTATTCCGCTGAGAGCTATTAACGCAAGAACTTCAAAGGATATGACGGTTTTAATGCACATGACCCTGGAGATAAACAATACGGAGCAGCTGGATCGGATTATCTCCAAAATGGGCAGAATAAAAGATGTTTTTGAAATTTCACGAAATAAATGATGACAGTAATGGATAAAAGGGCTGCTGCATGACAGCATCATAAAACTGCCGGGATTTCAGGCAGAATGACATTGGGAGGTTGCCATGCGGGCAGTCGTACAAAGGGTAAAGCGGGCCCAGGTCCGTGTTGACGGAGAGATAACGGGGAAAATAGAAAAAGGGCTTTTGGTGCTTTTAGGTGTTGGCAAGGACGACACTCAAAAGGATCTGGAGTATCTGGGCGATAAAATTCCAGGCCTTCGTATTTTCGAGGACGATGAAGGTAAAATGAATCTTTCCGTGCTGGATGTGGGGGGAAGCATTTTGGCAGTCTCCCAGTTTACGCTTTTCGGCGACTGCAGGAACGGGCGCCGGCCCGGTTATTCGGAAGCTGCAAGACCTGAAGAAGCTGTGGTCTTCTACAAAGAATTTATGGATTACATTCGAAATAAATACAAGATTCCGGTGGAGGCAGGGGTATTCCAGGCCCATATGGAGGTTGACTTTATTAATGACGGGCCTGTAACGCTTCTTCTGGACAGCCGGAAAACCTTTTAGCCGTATTGGGCTGTAAAGGTTTATGAAGGAGAAACGATGAAGCTTGATATCATGCCTAACGGGCTGTTCAGTTCTAATGTCTACCTTGTATCTGAGGGTAAGGAATGCGTGGTTATCGACTGCGGAGTAAAAACCAGGGATATTGTCCGAAAGCTCCAGGAAGAAGGGCTGACGGTTAAATATATTCTTCTCACCCATGGTCATGTGGATCATATTTTTCATGCCGCGGCTCTTCGTGAAGCCACAGGCGCACCTCTCTGCCTTCATGAGGCGGAGCTTGAGCTATATCGGGATGCGGATAAAAACGGCTATTCCTATTTCGGCATGAAAAGGCCTCTTAATCCCCCTGAGCCGGATATCCTGCTTAAGGATAATCAGACTCTTCGGCTGGGGGATGAAGACATTCAGATTATTCATACACCGGGCCATTCTCCCGGCTGTATCTGCATTAAAATCGGAAGCTGGCTGTTTACAGGGGACACGCTTTTTGCAATGTCCGTGGGCCGGACGGATTTGTACGGCGGTAACGGACAAATGCTGGAAGCGTCTATTCAGAATCGGCTCTATACGCTGGACGGTTCCCTGACTGTTTATCCCGGCCATGGACAGGCTACCTCCATCGCTTACGAAAAAGAGAACAATCCCTATGTTTGAAGCCGGTAACCCCCTTAAGCTGCTGGCAGCCATTAAAGGCATTGCCATGGATTATGAGGCATGGGAGCTTTTGAGGCTTGCTTATAAGCCCGATACCATTGGCTTTTTAAGAGAAGGAAAGGTCTTCAAAGACAGGCAGAATGATACTTCTGCTGAGGGCCAGGAGCTTTGTGAGCAGCTTCTGGATGGCCCTTGCGATTTGCTTATTCTTGAGGCTGATAACGGTGAGATCAGCTTTGAGGCAAAGGCCTCCCTGTTTACGGGATTAGCCTTTAACGATCTTTTCTCTCTTGCTGTTTCCGTCAATGTGAAAGACAGCTCCTTTACCCAAAGAGACTTCTTTGCCGAAAGAGACTCCTTTACCCCATGTGAAAATTCCAGGATTGCTGCTCGCTCTTTACCGGAGCCTTCTTATGTTGAAACCGTCCATGCTGGCAGTGAGGAGCTGAAAGGTCCGGGGGGTGTTATTTACAGGAGTCGTAAGGGCTTTGCCGGTAAAGCAGTCTACCATGTCTTAGCCAAGGCCTTTAACTTTACTCTGCCTTATGGCTCCCTAACGGGAGTAAGGCCTGTAAAGCTGGCTGCAGCTCTTTTAGAGGATGGCCTTACGGTAGCGCGCGCGGAGGAAAAGCTTCAGATTTACAGTGGTATGACTCCGGAAAAAGCCCGTCTGCTGGTTTCTGTTGCAGAGGTAGAGACGGCTCATTTAAAACCCGCTGTGGACACGGTGCATATTTATGCAGGAATTCCCTTTTGTGCCAGCAGATGTCTGTATTGTTCCTTTACCTCTTACGATGTAAATCGGTTCAAGAAGCTTATAGCCCCCTATTTTGAAGCCCTTCACAGAGAGTTAAGGCTTGTGGGACGGCTTGTAAGGGAAAAAGGGCTGAAGGTGGCTTCTCTTTATGTAGGCGGGGGAACCCCGACGGCTGTGGATGCCAGTGAGCTACAGAAGCTTCTGGCTATTCTGGCAGAGGAATTTGTAACGGAGCATACCCGGGAATTTACTGTGGAGGCAGGCCGGCCTGACACGATAAACAAAGAGAAGCTTCAGCTTATCAAGGAGGCCGGAGCCAACCGGGTCAGTATTAACCCGCAAACCATGAATGCCCAATCCCTGAAGCTTATTGGACGAAATCACAGTCCGGAGGACGTGACAGAAAAATACAACCTTTCACGTCAGTTAGGGTTTGATAATATCAATATGGATCTTATTGCAGGCCTTCCAGGCGAAAACGTCGAAATGTTTGCCCACACTCTAA
>JAFADM010000452.1 GCA_023424865.1 Bacillota bacterium
GGGAGGAGTATTTACCTTTGCCTGGTACACAGATATCTTTACAATCTCTTAAATTTATTCTTCTTCCGACTCTAAATCCATATCCCTTTCTGTCTCTTCTTTGATTTTCTCGATTGTTTCCAGCCGATTATCCAGATATTCCAAGGTGCATAATTCACCATCCGCATATAGACTGAGTTGTGCACCTTCAGCTATTAATTGAGCTATAAGGCCTCGAAAGGCCTTTTTTCTATCCATTCCCTGCAATTCTTCAACAACATCAAAATAATTTAAATCAAAGCTCACTGCGTACGTATTATTTTCTATATTGCTCTTTATTTGACCTACTGAAAGTGCAGGGTCAAACTTTCTTATAAGTGTGATATACTTTGCTATCTTTGTTTCCTTATCCAATTTCAATTGTATTAATTTCATATGCATTTCTCCTGACTAAGTTCATTTAAAGCTTCCAGAACCTTATGGGGATGACATTGTGGAAGCATATGGCCTACCTCAGGGACTAACATTAATTTGGAGTCACATACATCTTTATTCAGCCGATAGGCCTGTTCGATAACTCCGAATGGATCTTTGTCACCTGCCATGATAACCATTGGAACAGTAATTTCTTTATATCGCTCTTGTATTTGTTCTGCTGCCGGAACAAAGGTCCGTACATCTTCTCTGTTTGCTTTAAATTGTTTCGGTCTGAGCCAAAACAAAAAGGTTTCTTCTTTATATGCAGGCGGAATCGGATCCGGATGGAAGGTGACTTTTAGCATGTTTTCAGCCATTATCTTACCTAGCGGAAATAGTAATGTATTAAGAATGAAATCGCCTATGATTGGTAAGCCAATAATTTTTGAAACTGCGTCCCCATTGGCTGCCGGATACCCTTCTTTATACGCTGCTGCTGACAACGCTATTATACCGGAGATTTCCTTCGGATACATTAATGCATATGCCAAAATCATGGTTCCGCTCCATGAATGCCCCGCTATAATCGGTTTTTTCAACCCGAGTTCATTCACTGCATCATGTAAAAGAGTGGCTTGCTCAATGGGTGATAAAAGTATATTTTCATTTCTCTGACTGTATCCATACCCGGGACGATCAAATGAAATAGCCTGATAACCCTGGCCCGCTGCCAAATCCATTACTTTTTCAAAATCCGTACACATTAAAATGCCGCCGTGAATGAAAACCACAGGCCTACCGTGGCCTTTGCTTATATAATGCAATTCGATGCCGCCAGCATTTACAAAATTCCCTTTCGGCGGTATCTTCGATGCTTTTGAAAATTTGTACTGATTGTAGAAAAACAGCGACAACAATAACAACAACAAAATAATTATAACAATCATACCTTACTCCTTCGGGTATAGCGCCATTATATCTCTTTATTCATCTTCATCATTATCAATCCCATGCAGCAGCATTTCCGCAACCGTGCTTGAGATGCGTTCAAAGGAAACCCCGGCTGGATTGACAAGCCACATAAGCACAAGACCGTTTATGGTTGCATGAAGCGAAACAGCTAATTGTTCGCAATCCAGTTTCTGATTAATTATTTTTGCTTGCTGAAACCGGCGTAAGACATTTGCAGTCTGACTGAATAAAGCAGCAAAGGATTCACTCAATTTCTTTTGAATTGCTTCCTCTTTCGTTGTGGAAACAAATTGTAAAAAGAGCCTTGGCAATTCCCCCCTATATTTTTCACAAGTTTTAAGCTCCGATGTGATAAGCGCTTTTATTGCTTCAAATTTATTTTCAGAAGTAAATACAGCTGTGAATTTTTCTTCGATATTGGTCATGAGCCTTTTTAAACTGCGATTACAAATTGCAAGATAGAGCTCGCTTTTATTTGAAAAATGCCAGTATACAGCACCTTTACTCAGTCCTGCTTCCGCTGCTATTTGATCTAATGAAGTTCCTTCATACCCATCTCTTGCGAACAGCTGACTGCCTGAATCCAGGATCTTCGTTCTGGTATCGAAAATAACAACTTCTTTTTCCGATTGTTTCTGATATAAAAGGGATCTCATATTTTCTTTACTGCCAAAATATCTCTTTACCGTTGTCCAATGTTTCCCTGACTCATCTGCGATATCCGCAAAAGTAATTTCGTTGTAAGGCTTATGCTGCAGCAATTTTATAGCACTTTCCAATAAAGTATCTTCTACTTTCAAGCATAGGATCTCCTTTCAAAATATGATATAAACATACCATTGGGTATGCGTATATCATATCATAAATCAAAACATTTACAATAGGGGTTTTTCCCTGACAGGGAAATTGCCGCCACAGTAGTCAGGAGCAGACCATGTCACAAAATAAGAAATGAAATTTAGAATTGTAAATTTATTGTATTGATGTTATGATGGTCGTTAAAATAAGTCGGTTCATTTGAACTTGTTAAACAGCGATACCATTCTGACGACAGGGAATTAACATATAAATGGCAATACGGTAATTTTTAAGCAGCTCCCGGTTTGCCAAACTGACGTCCATACCAAAATAGCTTTTAAGCCAATTCTGCAAAAGCTTAAATGGGTATTTCTAAAAATTACTCAATGTAAGTAGTCCACTTACCGCATTTAGTACACAAGAATATTGCAAAATCCAGTGTTTCATCAGAAGTATTTAAATCAAAAGTAAAAATTCCTCTATCTTTTATAAAACCTATATTCCTTCGCCATACACTGAAGCTTTGCGCTTCACATTGAGGGCATTCAGAATCACATTTCCCAACAAACTTAAAATTGTCAGCTATCGTTATCCCATTATCCTGTAAAAATTCAACTATAGCTTCCTCATAACCCACATCCGAAAGCTCAAGAAATTCCTCTAATTGTAAAAAGTCTTTCATTTTAAACCTCTTTAATTTAATTCAGTGTGATAGATTTAGTGTTTTTAGATTTGCTGCTTTAATAATTAAAGAGTTAAAGGGGTTTTCAGTGTTAACACCTTTCTATTCTATTTCTGAGAATCAAGAATAAATTGGGATGCATCCTGCCCCATGAATATTTTGCTTCCTGTAAAAAAGGTTTTTGATTGAATGTTCCTGTATCCTATTTTAGTCATTAAATGAGTTAACTCTTTTTGATCAAATCCGTTATGAACCATATCCGAAACTATTTTTTCATTTTTATCAAAATCAACGATTAGTAAATGTCCATTTTCTTTCAGAACCCTATACAATCTTGATAAAACGAATTCAATATCCTGAATATGGAGCAAAACCTGAGCCATAAAAATATAGTCAGCCTGCAAATCCGAAAAGCTATCCTTTTCAAAGTCAAAGCACAAGGTGGTGGCATTCTGCAGCTTGGAATCGGCGATTTTTTGCTTTATCACTTGAATCATGTTCTGTGAGGTATCCAAAAACAGCATGGATTCAAATTCGTTTATCAGGTTCAAGCCAATAAGGCCTGTTCCACACCCAAAATCTATGGCATGCTTGCTTTTAGTATCAACCAAATAGTCACGTATGGCATCTGAGGATATCTTTGCTATTTGTATCCTTTCAGAAGTGTCGTACTTATTCGCTATCATTTCAAACTTATCTGTATTCCCCATTTTTCCCTCTCCAGTCTGCCTTAATATATAATTGTATTCACGGCTTTATTTTCTCAAGGGCACAAGGTTATTTGCAGCCAACCCCAAGAAACTTTGTTAAAAGCTTTAAATCACCTGGGCTATAGGTGAACAACTCCATATTAACTTTTATAAGCCGAAAAGAACAGGGTTAAATTGAAGTTTCTTTCTCCAATCCCCTCTGCTTAATGCAGCCTTTGCATTGTATAAGCTCCCGCAGATCGCCTGCATAGAGTGCCCCTGGTGTTACTGTGTTACTGTGTTACTGTGTTATGGCGTTATGGCGTTACGGTATTAGTGTGTTATTGCCTAATTACTGTGATTCGTTGAATTTCTTGGCCCGATGACTTATATGATCAATGGTTTTTATAAAGCACTTTATTTGTTCTGAGTCCAGATCACCCATAACAGAGGTAATCCAATGATTGTTTAAATCCTGCATGAAACGGTACAGTTCTCTGCCGGAATCCGTCAGATAAAGCTCCTTTACCCTCTTGTCCACACTGGAAGCTTCTGTTCTTATATATCCTTTTTTCTCCATAGTCTTTACCGACCGGGCAACAGCCGCCTTGTCGATGGCTAAAGCATTTGCAATTTCTTCTTGGCTGGTACCTTCTTTAGTGCCTATATTAACTAAAAAAATGCTGTCAGAATATGAAAGCTCCTTGTCGGAAAGTGATTTTGAAATATAGCTTAAAAAAGTACGGTTCAGGATTCCAAAGCCTCGGATGAGAGTGATATTTTCCATATACGAAGTCTCCTATTCATTAGTGCTCTTTAAAAAAGTTATTAATAATTTGAATAAATTCATCGGGGTGTTCCAAATTGATAACATGGGCAGAATCAACTTTAAGATACTGGCAATCCGGAATTAGCGAAGCAGCTTTATCTGCTTGCTCCTGGCTCATTGCACCGTTTAATATGCCATTGTCTTCAATCTCGAAATTTGCGTGCAAAAGTAATGCCGGGCACTGAATTTTTCGAAGCGCTTCAGCGTGGTCAAAACCGGCATTCCAGGTCCCGTCATAGAAGGCGGCTCCAAAATGCGGATCATAATAATTCAAGCCCCTCATCATTTCCTGAACGGAAGGTGGGAGAAAGATTATTTCAACAGGCTCTCCCGGATTTGCATACTTATAGCTGTTGACAGCAAATTCGATTAAAGGCTGTGTCAGGGGACCCGTATAAGTTTTAAAAAACTGGGTGCTGTTTTTTATCCAATAATTCAGAAACTCACCGGTGTATCCTTCCTGAACAGCATTGAAGCTTGTTGTAAAGGCCTTATAAGCAATGGTTTGTTTTATTTCGGGATATTCAGCCGAAAATAGCGGTGGATCCTCCAGAACGATGGCTTTAACAAGCTCCGGCTTATTGGCAGCCAGCCAGGTTGTTAAAAGTCCTCCTGATGAGTTGCCCGTTACATAGGCAGCTTCTCCGATCACCGATTGTATGAAATTGGCCAAATCACTCCCTATCTGATTGGCGGTCATGGGGTAATTATCCGGGATGGTTGTTTTTCCATGACCAGGATAGTCTACCGCGAATACATGAAAATTTGCGGACAGCTCAGGTAATACCGCACTGTAAGTGTACCAATCCAATAACTGGGCATGTAATAACAGCAATGCCGGACCATTGTCCGGCCCTTCGGCATAATTAAAATTTACGTCTCCCACCTTTGCCGTTTTTTCCACAATACCCGCTTCTGTAAGCTTCTTATGAGCCGGGTTTTTATAGGTGTTCAACATTAAAACACCAATTAGAGGCAATATCACTAATAAAGCTATAACGGCACCAAAAATACATAAAATTATTTTTGGTCTTGAGTATAAAGTCTTTTTAATATTCATATTCACTCCTGAAACAAAGATAACATTAGATGACTGAGTCAATTATATTTTTCTTCTGCCTCTTAGTCAATAGATTTCTTTGCCATATCAAAAGCTGGGGGTTCGAACCCTCTCCCTTTTAGCTAGATCTGCCTACGTAAAGGGCTACCAATAAAAAACCGGGCAGAAAACGCTTCAGCCCGGTTAATTTAACTTAGGCCAGATTAAATAATCCCCCGCCTTCGGGGATTTCATCCGGCACCAACCATTCTATTGTAGTCGTCCATTCTTTTATCGGTAAATACTTCCATGCCTTCTTGCCATTAGCTTTGACAAAAACTATGCCATTTAAAGAAGACAAGCTAACCCTTTAACGTTTTTATTTTAATTATCAAGAATATTTGAAAAATCCCTCAAGTGAATAGGCTCCATACGATCCGCTTCGGAAGTATTCTCTGAAATGCTAATTATATAATAGTGGTGTAAAAACAACTCCCTGTCATACTCGTCCGATTCCGTATAAACAACAATATATCCTGGTTTCCCCCTGGCATCCCTCACTTTTATCATGCAATCCTGCTGCAGGGTGCCTGTTATTTCTTCCTTTCCGGGAGTAAGCGCGGATAAAGCATTCAATACCTTCTTCCCCTCTTCTTCCGTGGGTTGGCCCAATAGCGTCAGTGTCCGATTATCTGTCAGAACAGCAATTTCCCCGGTTTTTACATCCATTCTGAAAAGCATATCCGTGCCATAATGCACCAAGTCTCCTTCTCCCACGTAATTCTCAATGGCAAAGAAATACCAGAGGCGATTGTTTTTTAAAACATAAAACAAATTGGAAAAGTACTGTCCATAAAAGGGAGTGTCATTCACTATTAACAAATCACAAGCTTGGTTTGCTGCTTTAATGACATCAGGGTATTGTTCCGGGTTCAGGATACCATCCAGTTCATCACGCTTTAGATTAAATGATTTAAGGTAAACCGTGCCGTAATCGTCAAGAGCTGCTTCAGGACCATTATTTAAATACCTTGCCAAATCACCGTCGGCAAAGTCGAAAAGAGCCCTCAGGGGTGAAGGATACGTTTGCTCACGTATTGCCACACTTATTCTGACAGGACAGGCCTCTATAAGAGGCACCAGCTGCTTTAGCTTCTGTATCTCAGGTAAATACGGCGTATCTGCAGCAGGGTCCACCAATATGTTAATGACAGCCGAATCGGGTGAAATTCGCCAATCTCTTTCCTTTCCTTCAATAGAAAGGATATACTTGCCTTCCAAGGTTTTCAGCTTCTCGGCAAGCTTCTTTAACGCCTGTGATTCCAAAGCTTGAGGTATTCCTTCGTAGCTGTCCGTATAACTGAGGCTGCCTGTCTCGTAACTGTTAAGAAAAACACCGGCCAGCCGCTTTCCATCATCCCATTCCTCCGTGTCCAGCCCCGGCTCAAAGCCGGTCTTTGTTGTAATAGGAATATATTCGGGAGCCACCCACCTGGTCAATGGTCCATAATTGCCTGTGAAATGACTGTTTTCAAGCTTTACCGGCTGTGTTTGTTTAAAATGAAACAGAATCGGTTTATCCCTGAAGGTACAGCCGCTAAAAACCACATCCGTACTTCCGTCGAGCTTGATTGTTGAGCCGGAGCAGTCTTCAATGACAGTATTTAAGGTATACACACGATCACATGACTCCAGAACCAAACCAATGTAACCGGATCCATATACTCTGCAGTCTTCAATCCGGATATCCGAGCACTGGTCGAACTCCAACACATTCCCGGAACAAGATTCCTGCTCCCCATGCCCCAGGTTCAAATTTCTAATTCTGATATTGGAGCTGTTTTCAAACCTTAATACAATACTGCTTCGTAAGCTGTTGGAAAAAGAAACATACTTTTCCCCATCGGCAGGAATTCCTGTCAACGTAAGATTTCTGGCAGTAATAGCCTGGGCGGCTTTATCAAACTGCACAGGATCGTAATCTCCCGGCATTATGTGAATTTCTCGGTCAGAGCCCACCGCCGCAATAAATTCCGTATAATTATGTACCGCATAGATGGGCAAGCCGGAGGCACTGAGCCCTTGAGGTACTTGTGAAGCATCTGCGGCCCCAATACTTTCAGGCGACAATGCTTTTGAATCAGATTCATTTAATTGGAGCGCCTGA